>JAIRVA010000149.1 GCA_031254155.1 Propionibacteriaceae bacterium | reverse complement strand
GTTGTTCACGATGATGCGCTCAAGCAGATCAGTGCCGGTAGCCGTTTTCCGCAGCAGCTGATGGTCGATGGCCGCCCGGCGCAGCCAGATGTTGTCGTCCGTACTCCAGGCCAGCAGGGTGTCGTTCACCACCGGGTACCGCCGCGCGATGTCGCCGACGATGGCGTCCAGCCCGTCCACCGTGTCCCACCACGACTTCGAGGTGATCAGTCCGGCGAGCCGCGGGACATCCGCCGGGGTGAGCCGGGCCTTGACACCCGCCAGATAGTCGACACCCACGTACTGAAACTCACGCTCGGGCTCACCCCAACACGTGGCCACGAAGTCCCAGTCCAGCGGGGCCTTCCCCAGGGCTTGGAGAAACGGCCGGCTGAGCCGCCGCCGCTCGGGCGTCGGGATGCCGAGGTAGGGGAAGCGGTGGCGCATGTACGCGGCCATCGGTTCGGCCCGGGCCGGATCGGCCGCCGCTCGCAGGGTGTCGAAGAGTTCCACAGCGATCAGACTTCCGGCGGGACGCGGTCGCGCCACGGGAGGGCGCGTTCGAGCCCGGCCGCGACCTGGAAGAGCAACGGCTCGCGGCGGGGGGCGACGACGAGTTGGGCGGACAGGGGCAGACCGTCGGCGGTGAAGCCGGCGGGGATGGCGGCGGCCGGGTTGCCGAGGACGTTCCCCCGCGCGGTGTCCGCGGTGAGTTCGAGCGAGACCTTGATCGTACGGGGCAGCTCGTGGCCGGCGAGGACCCCGAGCCGCCGGGGCGGGTACGGGGTCGTGGGGGTCAGGAGGACGTCGTACCGGTCGAAAACGGTGAACATGGTCTCAGCGAGCGGCTCCCACCGCCGTTCCGCCGCGCGGGCGTACGGCGCGAGGAGCCGGTAGAACGGGATCGCGTGGCGCGTCCGGGCCTCCAGCAGGCGGGGCGAGTCGAGGAGTTTCAGTTCGTCGAGGACCCCGCCGGCCATCTGCCCGGTCATCGCGAGGCCCGGGCGGTACGGGGGCAACTCCCCCCAGACGACGTCATGGCCCAGACCGGCCAGGGCCTCCGCGACCCGGTGGAGGGCGGCCCGCGTCTGCGCCTCCAGCGCCGGTCCCTTGGCCGGACGCTCGGCCACGAGGATCCGGCAGGGAGGGAGTTCCCGGGTGATCACCTCCGTCAGGGGCTCGGGCCAGGGCGGGACGCGGTACCGGTCCGAGGGGAGGTTGCCGGCGAGCACGTCGAACAGCCGCGCGCTGTCGGCGACCGTCCGCGTGAGGGGGCCCAGCACGCCGAGCCCGCGCCACAACGCCCGGTTGGGGGCGGTGGAGATCCGGCCCCGCTGTGCCTTGGCCCCGAACAGTCCGCACCACGCCGCGGGCAGGCGGATCGACCCGCCCCCGTCCCCGCCGATGCCGGCGGCGACCATGCCGGAGGCGACCGCCGCGGCCGTGCCGCCGCTGGACCCCGCCGTCGAGTACGCCGGCTGCCACGGGTTGCGGGTGAAGCCGTAGGTCGTGGACTCCGTGAACGGCCATTGGCCGAACTCGGGCATGGTCGTCTTGCCGATGATGATGGCCCCGGCGGCCCGCAGGCGGCGGACCGCTTCGCAGTCGCGCGGCGCGGCGTGGGTGACCGCGTTCGTCCCGAAGGTGGTCGGTACCCCGGCGACGTCGTACTCTTCCTTGACCGCGACCGGGACGCCGTGCAGCGGGCCGGCCGGACCCCCGGCGGCGAACCGGGCGTCCAGGGCGTCGGCCGCGGCCAGCGCCTCGTCCACCATGACCCGGGTGAACGCGTTCAAGGCGGGGTTACGCCGCGCGATCACCCCCAGTGAGTGCTCCACCAACTGGCGGGCCGTCACCTCCCCCGTCGCCGCGAGCCGGGCCTGGTCAACCACCCCGAGATAGTCCAGCGTCATCCGTACCTCCTCGTCGAGACCCACTGTACTCCGGGTGGGAACCGGACCGGGGCGAGACTTGGTATGGGTTAGCACCCGCGGACGAGCCCACAACCGGTGGTAACCCGGACCAAACCTCCACTGGCGGAGTTTGGCGGTTGGCGTGGGCGTACCGACCATTATCCAGGTTGATTGGTTTCGGGAAGTGAGCAAGCTGCGGGGGTTGTCCACAGGGAAAAGTGAGTGGGTTTTGGGGGTGCGGATAAGTGGTGCCGGGTGCGACCAGCCGACGTCTGGCAACCAGGCATGTCAGCCGCTGGAGAACGCGGCGGATGGTGATGACCGCCCCGTACGCGACATACCCGACCCCCGGTGAAGTGGCAACCCGGGCAACAACTGGACTCCGGGAGGAAATGTGGCCGCGCCCGCTGGAGGGGACCCATGCCCGCAGGCCCTGCCGCGTCCCCCTGCCGCATCTAGGCCGCATCCAGAGCACCCTGCGCGAGGGCCGGGGCGAGCGCGGGAGTGAGCGGCAGGCGTGGTACCACCAGCGCGTGGAGCAGGTGGTAGATGTCGGGTTTGCCGTCCCAGACCGCCGACGACGGCACTCCCGCCGGCGAGAGCTCCTGCCACCAGGAGCCGCCCTTGAGGTCCATGAAGGTCGTGCGGGCGACATCCCAGAAGCGGATGTACCAGTCCTCAAACACCGGTTCGCCCGTCGCGCGGTAGAGCGCGTACGCCCCGCCGATGGCCTCGGCCAGGACCCACCGGATTCGCGCCGGAACGACCGTGTGGCCTTGCCAGTCCACGGAGTAAACGAAGCCGGGGTGGCCGTCCGGCTGCCAGGCGTCGCGGAGGCAGGCGTCGAACAACCCCCGGGCATCCTCCAGCAGCCAGTCCGGCGGTGTCTCGCCGCGGGCCGCCAGCCCGGCCCGCAGATGCAGCAGCAACCGGGTCCACTCGGCCCAGTGGCCGGGGGTGGAACCGTAGGCCCGGAACCGGTGCGCCGGGTGGTCACGGTTGTAGTCCGGCAGGGGCCGCCAGCTCTCGTCGAAGTGCTCGAAGACGCGGTAATGGTTGGCCCGCGCGTGGGTGTGGATGAGCGTGTGCGCAATGGCGAGGGCGCGGTGGAGGTACGCGGGGTCGTCGAGGACGTCCGCCACCGCGAGGTAGGCCTCGGTGGCGTGCATGGAAACGTTGCCACCCCGGTACGCCTCGGTGGTGGTGAACGTACGGTCCCAGGACTCGCGGACCATCTGCTCGTCCGCGCTCCAGAAATGGGCGTCGGTCACCCGCAGCGCCTCGGTGAGCAACTCGCGGCCCCCCGGCCGGCCGGCGGCCACGGCACTCGCACCCGCGAGGACGACGAACAGGTGGGGGTACCCCGCCTTCGTGTCGTCCACCACCCGGCCGTCGTGGACCGCGGTGTACCACCCGCCGTACTGCTCGTCGCGGAACGTCCCCCCGGCCAGACAGGCGAGACCGTGGTCGACCAGGGGGTTCGCCCCGGGGCGGCCCAGCAACGCCGCCACCGCGTACGCGTGGGTCATCCGGGCCGTCACCCACAAGAAGTCGGGCTGGTCCGGCGCGAGACAGCCGGTCACGTCCAGCCACCCGAACCCGTCGGGGTTCCGGGCCGCCCGGGCGAACTCGAGGACCCGGTCCGTCTCCTGCTCCAGCCAGCGCGTGTGGCTCGCCGTACCCAACCAACGCATAATGCCTCTTTTCAATGTGCCGCTGCCGAAGTAGGAGAGTCAAAACGGCAGCACGGATGGCGCGTCTTCGCCGTCGCCAGATTATCAGCATATGTAACTGCTGTGAAGATACACTTAGGTATTACCGAACAGAATGTCCCTTGCATATAATCCCATCCGAACCGCCAAGGTCCAGTCTGCTAGCCTTGCTATGTGATGACCGAATCCCCCGACAGCGCCGGGCGTGGCCTGCACGCCGACGTACTCCAGCAACTGGGCTCCGCGATCACGAGCCGGCGGCTCGCCCCCGGTACCATCGTGACCCTCGAAGACCTGGAGGCCACCTACGGCGCCTCCCGTTCCGTCGTGCGCGAGGTGGTCCGGGTGCTGGAGTCCGACGGCCTCGTCGCGCTGCGGCGCCGGGTCGGCGTCGTCGTCCTGCCGCCGGGGAACTGGAACCTCTTCGACTCCCAGATCATCCGCTGGCGGCTCGCCTCCACCGGCCGCCTCGACCAGTTGCGGGCCCTCATGGAGGTCCGGGTGGCCGTCGAGCCGGAGGCCGCCCGTCTGGCGGCTCTGCGGTCCCGCCGCGTCGACGCCGGTGCGCTGATGGGGCTCGCCGGGCGGCTCTGGGTCGCGGGCGAGCAGGACGACCTGGCCGAGTTCCTCGAACTCGACATCCAGTTCCACCAGGTGGTTCTCGCCAGCTCGGGCAACGACATGTT
>JAIRVA010000028.1 GCA_031254155.1 Propionibacteriaceae bacterium | reverse complement strand
TCACATCGACCTGGATGAACGTGGCGTCGAGTTCGCCCGCGGCCTGGGCACCAACCTCCGTCCGGCGTCCCGCCAGGTAAACCGTGGCGCCGGCCTCCTTCAACAGCCGCGCGGCGGCGAACCCGATGCCCGTGGCGCCACCGATCAGAAAGGCGCTCCGGCCGGTGAGATCAAAGAGGGATGATAGTGTCATGAGAGACCTTTCGACTCGGGCACGGACGCCAACCGGATAAAGGTATACGCTTGCTGAAACGGTAGTACTAATCAGCATATGAAGTCAACCAGATAGAGCGAGTAAAGTCATACGTAACCAGTCGGACACGGGAAGGGGGTACGGTGGCAGACGTCGTCATCGGGGTTGACCTCGGCACCTCGGCCTGCAAGGCCCTGGCCTTCACCGCCACCGGTCGGCGCGTGGCCGCGGCCCGGGCGCCGTACGCGACCCGGATCGTCGGCGACCAGAGCACCCAGCGGCCCGCCGACTGGCTTGGCGCCGTCCGGGACTGTCTGGGCGCGGTCGCGCGGCAACTCACTGATGACCGCGTGGCCGGAATCGGCCTCAGCGGGCAGATCGGGACGCACCTCCTCACCGACGCTGCCGTGTGCCCGCTGGGCGACGCCGTCACCTGGCAGGACGGCCGGTCGGGCGCGTACGTCGCGCGGGTGCAGGCGGGTCTGGGCGGAGACTGGCTGGCCCGCGAACTCGACACCTGGCTGCCGCCGAGCGGGGTGTGGCCCCTGCCCCGGCTGGCCTGGTTCGAGGCCGAGTACCCCGGCCAGGTCGAGCGGGCCCGCTACCTGCTCGGGGCCAAGGATTACGTCATCTGGTGGCTGACCGGCCGGGTGGTGTCGGACCCGTCGAGCTGGCGGGGGCTCGCCCGCTCCGACGGGACGGTGGTCACGGCGGCCCTGGCCCGGCTGGGACTGCCGGATCTCGCCCCGCCGCTCGCGGGGCCCAGCGCGGTCGCCGGCGGACTCGGGCCGGAGGCCGCCGCCGCGACGGGCCTGGCCCGCGGGACGCCGGTGGTGGTGGGTCTGAGCGACCTCAATGCCGCCCTGATCGGCATCGGGGCGATGGCGACCGGGACGATGTTCGATGTCGGCGGTACGTCGGAGCACCTCGGCGGCATCACCGGTCAGGCGGCCGGCGGGGACCGGGTGGCCACCGTACCGTTGCCCGCCGTCGACACCAGTCGTTACGCGGTGTACGGGGTGACTTCCAACGCCGGTTCGGTCATCACCTGGCTCCGGCAGCTCCTGTCTCTGGACGGCGACGCTCTGTTCGCCGCCGCCGGGCAGAGTCAGCCCGGAGCGCGGGGCTTGCTGTGCGTGCCGTACCTCCACGGCGAACGGGCACCTCTCTGGGACGCCCGCGCGCGGGGCGGCTTCGTCGGGCTCACCAGCGGCCACGCGGCGGGCGACTTCGCCCGGGCCGCGCTCGAGGGCATCGCCTGCAACCTGCGCGCGATCCGGGCCCTGCTGCCCGCCACCCTGGACGGGCCGGTCCGGACCACGGGGGGTACGGCGGGCAACCCGGCCTGGAACCTGATCAAGGCGAGCGTCCTGAACACCCCGCTCGTCCAGCCCCGTGAACCCGAGGCGGCCAGCCTCGGTGCCGCCATCCTCGCGGCGGCCGGCACGGGCCTCACCGCAGATGTCGAAGCGGGCTCACAGGCCATGGTCGCCACGGCGGGGCGCACCGACCCGGACCCCGCCCTCGTGGCGGCGTACGACGACCTCTATCCCCGGTACGAGCGGGCCGCCGCGCTCGTCCGCGACCTACGCAGCGACGAATGAAGGAGACCATGACCACCCAGCCCACCGCCGTCGTCTTCGGCGCCGGCAAGATCGCCCGCGGCTTCCTCGGCCACATTCTCTACCGCTCGGGGTACGACATCACCTTCGTGGAGGTGGCACCCGGGCTGCGCGACCTGCTCAACGAGCGGGGGAGCTACACGGTCCACATCCTCGGCGCGCCCGCCCTGGACGCGGTGGTCGCCCCGGTCCGGGCCCTGGACCCGGCCGACCCGGCGGTCACCCAGGCCCTTGTCGCGGCGGATATCGTGTTCGTCTCGGTCGGCGGGCAGAACCTCGCGGCCGTCGCCACCCCGCTCGCGGCGGGTCTGACCGCCCGTCTGCGGACGGACGCACCGCCCCTCACCATCATCGTCTGCGAGAACTGGCGGTCGGCGGCGGCCACGCTGCGGTCCGGTGTCGAGCCGCTGATCCCGGCGGACGTGCGCCAAGACCTCGCGGCGCGGGTCGGCATCGCGGAGGCGACGGTCATGCGCTCGGCGATCGCCGCCACCCCGGCGCAACTCGCGGCCGATCCGGGCGCCGTCCAGTCCCAGGACTTCTGGCTCCTGCCCCTCGACGGCGATGCCGTCGTCGGGACCTTGCCGCCCGTCGAGACGCTCGACCCGGTGCCCAACTTCGCGAACGCGCTCGAGCGCAAGCTGTACACGTACAATACCGCGAACGCGACCATCTCGTTCCTCGGCTGCCTGCGCGGCCACACGTACCTCGCGGAGGCGGCCCACGACCCGGCCATCCTCGCGGTGGTGAGCCGGGTGTACGAGGAGACGGGCCAGGCGATGGTCCGCAAGTTCGGTTTCGCGGAGTCCGACCAACGGGAGTACGCCGCGCGGTCGCTCGCCAAGTTCCAGGACTGGGCCATCGTCGACCCGCTCACCCGCCAGGTCGCTGATCCGGTCCGCAAGCTGGGTCCGCGCGACCGACTGGTCGGTGCCGCGCTGACGGCCCTCGACCAGGGCGTCACGCTCACGGCGCTGCCGGTTGCGATCGCGGCCGCGCTGCGCTACCGCAACGCCGACGACCCGTCGGCCGTCCGGCTCGCCGCACTGGTGGCGGCGCGGGGTGAGGCGGGGGCGCTGGCCGAACTCGGCGAGTTGCGCCCCGGGCATCCGCTGTTGGCCCTGGTGGCCGCCGCCGGGCCAGCCCTCGACGCGGTGATCGCGGCCTGAGAATTATGCCTCGGTACCGCCGTCGAGCAACGGGGTCAGTTCGTCCATCGTCCGGCGCATGACCTCCCGCATGGCGTCGTACGCGTCGTCGGAGGCGCCCCGCTGGATGGCGCTCGCGACGTCGACGTGGAGTTGCAACGCCCGGACCTCCGGGGGGGAGTTGAGGC
>JAIRVA010000352.1 GCA_031254155.1 Propionibacteriaceae bacterium | reverse complement strand
ACCAGACGTCCAGCAACAAAAACAACAGCTGGAAGCACCCAGCCAGTTCTGTTCACCTGTGGAACCGGGTAACTCCGGGCGCCGGGATAGGTGCCCTAGTGTCTTTCTTCGCCGCGGTGAACCTGATAGACGTCCCCCGCGAGACTGGCATGCTCAGTGGCGGGGCCGTCGAGTGGTGGTCCTTCATTTCGCTGGCCGCGGGCTACATCGCCATGGGTCTGGCACCCTGGGCACCGCTCCCGGCCGCCGGAATTGGCCTGGTCACCTTGGTCATCGCCCTCGCCACCGGCCACGGAACCGGTGCAGAACCGTTCGTGATCATCCCGTGTCTCATCGCCGTCGCAGTTAGGGCACGTCGTTCGTACCTCTGGGTGCTCGCCGGAGTGTACGCGGTGTGGACCGTGTGGATGGCCGTGAACAAGCAGAACACAACCTTCGGCTGGGGGTACGGGCTGATCATCTTCCTCACAGTCATCCTCGGACTCGTGGCCCGGCACTTCGTCGTCGACCGGGTAGCTGATCGCCGCCGCGTCACTCAACTCGAAGCCCAGATTAAACACATCCGGTCGGAGGAACGCGAACGGCTGGCCCGCGAGCTTCATGATGTCGTCGCCCACGAGTTGTCGATCATCGCCCTCCAGTACACGGCGTACGGCGACTCCGACGATCCCGCAGAACTGCGAACCGCCCTGGCCAAAGTCAACCAGGCCAGCAAAAAGGCGCTCGCCGAACTCCGTGCCCTCGTCGGCATTCTCCGCGACCTGACCGACACTGGCACAAAGATTGACCCGCTGTCCATCCTCGACCAGGCCCGAGTCGACAACACCATGACCATGATCGCCACCACGCTGGAAGAACACGGCTACCACCCGGCCATGCGCCTCGATGTCCCCACCGACACGTTCAACGCTTCCCTGCACAACACCATTTCCCGCATCTTGACCGAGGCATCAACGAACATCCTCCGCTACACACCAGCGGGCGCGGAGTGTGCGTTCACCGTCACTGGCGACGTTGACCAAGTCTGTGTCACAGTAACGAGTCCCCTCGGAGCGGGCAATCCCGCCACAGCCTGGCTATCCGGGGGTTGGGGACTCACCGGCCTCCGCGAGCGCGTCAACCTGATCGGCGGCACCCTCGACACCGGGACGGCCAACAACCACTGGGTCGTGACCGCCACCCTGCCCAGACACTGACCACCAAGCGCTCAGCTCACGGACATCCCCTCTGACCAGGGATTACGAGATGTCACGGGCGGCCCCGATAGGATTCGAACCTACGACGCAAGGTTTAGGAAACCTTCGCTCTATCCCCTGAGCTACGGGGCCACGACCCTCCACGATACCGGACTTGGGACTAAGGTAGAAACATGGTCCCCCAGTTCGACTCTCTTCTCGCGTACGCCCTCACGGGGGAACCACTCGCTCTCCCCGCCACCTGGGACACGGCCGCCCTGCTCGCCGCCCTGGCGGCAGCGGGTTGGCCGGCGGAGCGCCTCGGTTCCCACGCCCGCGCGCGCTGGGAAGTCGGCCTCCCCTGGCCCCACCCCCTGCCGCCGGACAGTCTGGGCGGGATTGGCGCGGCGCAGTGGTACGCCGGGCTCCAGGCGGTACGGACCGCGCTCGGTCTTGAGGTCGAGGTACGGCCGCCGTCCCGGCGGACGAGCCTCACCGCCGACGAACGCCGCCTCCTCGCCGACGTACCACCCCATCACGGATCCGTGGGCTGACAACCCGTTATCCTCCTGCTTGCACGTTTGCCCACCACTCCGGAAGACTGTTCACGCGCGCCGGGGGAATAGACTGGAACCCGGTCTCGTTATCCCTGTTAGGAGCCCCATGAGCCTCAAATCCCTCAACCACGACACCCTCGATAGCTGCGTCGCCCTGACGGAACATCTCCTGGTCGACATGTGGGCCTCGTGGTGCGGGCCCTGCCAGCGGTTCTCCCCCGTCTTCGCCGCGGCCGCCGCGGTCACGCCCGACATCACGTTCGCTTCCTTCCAGGTCGACGCCTCGCCCGAGAATCAAGAGATGTTTGCCTCACTGGGGTTCACCACCGTACCAACACTGCTCGCCTTCCGGGACGGTACCCTCGTCGCCAACACCTCCGGTTTCCTCGGGCGGGCCGACATCGCCGCGATGGTCGACGCCATCCGAGCGGTCACACCACGCTGACGAACAACTGCTCCGCCCAATCAGCGTCGAGGCGGCACTCGTGCGTCGGCGTGAACAGTGTCAGGCACGCCTGATCGGTGCTCGCCTCCACCTCGACCCCGGGCCGGATCCCGGCCTCGGTGAGCGTCTCCAGGCTCTCGACATCCCGCTGGAGGAACTCCCCGATCCGCAGTAGTCGTACCCTCGTCAGCCCGTCTGGCCGCAACGCGGCCGTGAGCGGCTCCGCGCCCGCCCGGAAGCGCGCGATCGACGTCTCCACCGGATCGCCCCGCCGGGGGATCGGCGTCCCGTACGCCGTGAGCTCCGGGTCGCCCAACAGGTGAACCAGGCGCTCCTCGACCGTGTCGCCGATGACGTGCTCCCACTTGCAGGCCTCCTCGTGGGCCTCCGCCCACGGCAGACCGATGACATCGACGAGCAGGCGCTCGGCCAGGCGGTGCCGCCGCATGACATCGGCTGCCAAGTGTTTTCCCTTGTCGCTGAGGAAAATCCGGCGGTCGTCGTGCAAGGTGAGCAGCCCGTCGCGCTCCATCCGGCTGACCGTCTGGGAAACCGTCGGCCCGCTGTGCTGCATCCGTTCCGCGATCCGCGCCCGGAGCGGCGCGACCCCTTCCTCGAGCAGCTCGTAGACCGTTCGCAGGTACATTTCCGTCGTGTCGATGACGTGGCTCATGGCAACCTCCCCCGTTAAGTCTATCGGGGGTTCCGTACCCGCCCTTCGTGCGGTAGCGTAATGCCATGGTAGACGAGTTACGTTTGTGGATGATCAATGTCGATGCGTTCCGCCAGTGCTTCGCCGCCCCGCCCGAACTGGCCGCGCGGCTGACAAGCATCGCGGAGTCGCTCGGACCGGCCCGCCGGACCGCCCGCGGCCTGCTCGCCAAGCTCGGCCCCCTCACCCGTCGCCCGGCGGAAGCACCCGTCGTCCGCCCCGGCGTACCCAACCTCCACGACGCCGAAGCCATGCTGACAAGCCGTTTCGTCGCTACCGACCGGCTCGGGGCCTCCTGGGTCCTCGCCCGCGCCTGGTTGGACGCGCTCGCGGACGCCCACACGGCGATCCCGCTGCCTGCGTCCGAGATCGACGCTCTGGAGTTCGATCTCGTACGGGCGGGCGTACCCACCTCCGTGAGCATCCGTCACCTCTGGGGCCGGAGCGTGGATCTCCCCCTGCGGGCGACCGGGGACATGTCGTTCGGGTACATGCCGGGGGGCGTCGTACCGCGCCTGGTCGACGAGTGGATGGCCGCCCTGCCCGACCTCGACGAGGGCACGGCCGCCTTCGCGACCACCCTGCTCGCTTTCGCCCAGCCGTCCGCCGCCGGGCCGGACGAAACCAGGCCCGACCTCATCGCGTGGTGGACCGCCCGGTAACCCCGTTTTGCGCCCCGCCCCCACCCGGCGGGGAACAAACACGAGGGGCCCCGCGGATCGCGGAGCCCCAGCGTGAGTCGATCAGGTGGTCAGCCGAGCCAACCCATGATGAGTCCCTGCATGAAGTACACCAGGAACAGCACCGCGATGACCCAGAGCAGCGGGCTGACGTCACGCGACCGGCCCTTGACGAGCTTGATCACGAGGTAGACGATGAAGCCCAGGCCCATGCCGACGGTGATGGAGTACGTGAACGCCATCATGGTGACCAGGAAGAACGCCGGCAGGGCGACCTCCAGGTTGCTCCACTCGATGTCGGTGATCTGCTGCATCATCAAGAACCCGACGAGCACGAGAACCGGCGCGACGGCCTCGGAGGGTACGAGGTTGACCAGCGGTGTGATGAACGTCGCCACGAGGAAGGCGGCCCCGGTGATGATGTTCGCGAAACCGGTCCGGGCGCCATCGGAAACCCCCGACGCCGACTCGATGTACGACGTGTTGGACGAGGTCGAGCACAGACCGCCAGCCATGGCCGCAATCGAGTCGACGAGCAGGATCTGCTGGGTCCGGGGCGGGTTGCCGTCCGGCTGCAGCAGGTTGCCGGTCTTGCCGATGGCCACGATGGTCCCCATCGTGTCGAAGAAGTCGGCCAGCATCAGCGCGAGGATCGTCATGATCACGACGGCCCACGCCTTGAAGTCGGCGTGGAACGCCCCGAGCAGGTCGACGTGCTGCCAGAACTTCAGCAGTTCGAGGTTGGGCAGCCAGGACTGGCCCGCCGCCAGCTGGGGTACGTTGAGCCGCCACCCGGTGGCGACCGCGTTGCCGTCGGCATCAACCGAGCCGCCGACCTTGACGATAGCCTCGAGGATCACCGCGAAGACCGTCCCGCCGATAATGGCGATCAGCATCGCGCCCTTGACCTTCTTGACATGCATGATGATGAGCGCCACGAGTACGACAACGAACACGAGCAGCGGCCAGCCGATGATGGAACCGCCGATCCCGAGCTCACCCATCTGGGAGCCCTTCCGGACGAAACCGGAGTCGACCAGGCCGATCAACGCGATGAAGAGACCGATACCGACGGAGATACCGGTCCGCAGCGACTTGGGGACGGCGTCCATGACGGCTTTGCGGAACTTGGTGAGCACCAGGATCGTGATGATGATGCCCTCCCAGACGATGAGGCCCATCACCTGCCCCCACGTCATGGTGGGCGCGATGGTGTAGGCCGCCAGGGCGTTGATGCCGAGGCCGGCCGCCAGCGCGACGGGGAACTTGCCGACCAGGCCCATGATCAGCGTCATGACCCCGGCCACCACGGCGGTGGCGGCGGCGACCATGGCCATCGTCAGCGGAACGTTGCCGTCACCGCTGATTGGCAGGCCCGAGATCAGGTTGCCGTTGACATCGGGGGTGGTGCCGACGATGATCGGGTTGAGGGCGATGATGTAGGCCATGGAGAAGAACGTGACGAAGCCGCCGCGTACCTCCCTCGTGATCGTGGAGCGCCGGGCGGAGATGCCGAAGAAGCGATCCAAACCCTGTCCGCTTGAGGGCGAACTGGCGGGGGACGACGCTGGTCGGTTGACCGGGGACGGAGGCCGGACCGGCGTCGCGGCCCGCGGAGATTTTTGAACCATGGGCATTACCTTAGTGGAAGTGCGGTACGCCCGCATCTGTGACCGGAATACCCGCGGGTCCGGGCATTCGGATGGCGGCACATGATAAATCAGCGGTTCCCTAGTAATCTAGAAGAGTGACTGAGCCCACCGCTCCCCGGCCGCTGCTGCAGCAGGCGCCGGTCGTACCCCTCGACGCCTCAGGGTTGACGGCGTCGTGCGTCGGTACGGCACTGTTCGCGGTGGCAACTATCGTATCCTTGCTTGTCGGCGGGCACCCGGAATGGACGGCGACGCTCGCCACGGCCTCCGGCATCGGCCTGTTGCTCATCCCATTCACTTGGGCCCACCGGTACCGCCGCCTCCGGCGCGCGCGGGCGGCCGCGGCCTCAGTCGAAGACTGACGCCCCCGGGCCCCACTCGTCGACGGAATCGTCCCAGAGCAGCGGTGGCAGCTCCACGCCCCGGCGTTCCTCGACAACATCCGAATGGGCGCCACAACCGTGATCGATGGCGGTGACCCGGCCGTCGGAAGTGGAGAACTCGTTCGCACACACGCCGAACACCGCCCCGAGTTCGCCGCGCAACCGGATGAAGTAGCCACAGGTCGCGCAGGGCGCGGGGGCCTGGCGCGCCTCGGGGGTCTCAGCGCCGAACCGGTGCACCCAGCGTTCCGCGGCTGCCTCGCGGCCTTCCTTGCTGAGGACGCGGGTCCGGCCAAGGCCCAGTTCGCGGACGACCGCCCGGATCTCGACCGCTTCCTCCGGGGTCTTCGGGTCGGCGCCGGCCGTGTAGCC
>JAIRVA010000297.1 GCA_031254155.1 Propionibacteriaceae bacterium | reverse complement strand
ACCGCCACACTCTCGCTCGCATCCGGCAACCACTTCCTCCAGGCCCGCTACGCCGAGGACGACCGGACCGGACCGCTCAGTGAGACCCAGACTGTGTCGGTAGGATAGAGCCCATGATTGACGACATCCGGGGTCTGGCCCCCGACAAGCCCGCGCTCGAGGGCCTGGAAGCGAAGTGGACCGCGATCTGGGAGGCGGAGCGGACGTACGCCTTCCGCCGCCCGGCGTCACGCGCCGGCGTGTTCTCGATCGACACTCCGCCGCCGACGGTCTCGGGTTCGCTGCACGTCGGCCACGTCTTCTCGTACTCGCACACCGATGTCATCGCGCGCTACAAGCGGATGCGGGGGTACGAGGTGTTCTACCCGATGGGCTGGGACGACAACGGGTTGCCCACCGAGCGGCGGGTCCAGAACTTCTACGGCGTCCGCTGCGACGCCACCCTGCCGTATGATCCGGCCTTCACCCCCCCGGCGAATCCGGACCCCAAGCGGCAGCTCCCGATCGCGCGCGGCAACTTCATCGAGCTCTGCCAGCGGCTGACCGCAGTCGACGAGCAGGTGTTCGAGGCCCTGTGGCGGACCCTCGGGTTGTCGGTGGACTGGGACCAGTTGTACGCGACGATCTCGCCCGAGGCCATGCGGGTGTCGCAGGCCGCCTTCCTGCGCAACCTCGCGCGCGGCGAAGCGTACCTCGACTACGCGCCGACGATGTGGGACGTCACCGTCGCCACCGCCGTCGCCCAGGCCGAGATCGAGGACCGCGACTACCCCGGTTTCTACCACCGGGTGCCGTTCTTCCGCGCCGACGGGACGCCCGTCTACATCGAGACCACCCGGCCCGAGTTGATCGTCTCCGTCACCGCGCTCATTGCTCATCCGAACGACGAGCGTTATCAGGACCTGTTCGGGACGACCGTGACCGATCCCCTGTTCGGGATTGAGATCCCCGTCCTCGCCCACCACGCGGCGGAGATGGACAAGGGCGCCGGCATCGCCATGTGCTGCACGTTCGGGGACAAGACCGATGTCCAGTGGTGGCGCGAACTGGGTCTGCCGACGCGGACCGTCATCGGCCGTGACGGACGGCTGGCGCGCGAGACGCCGGAGTGGGTCGTGAACCGGGCCGAGTACGAGGCCCTGGCGGGTAAAACGACGTTTTCCGCCCGCGAGGCCGTCGTGGCGCGGCTCCGCGAGCAGGGTAAGCTGGACGGGGAACCCAAACCAACCAAGCGGCGGGCGGCCTTCTTCGAGAAGGGGGACAAGCCGCTGGAGATCGTGGCCAGCAACCAGTGGTACATCCGCAACGGCGGCAAGGACGCGGACCTCCGGGCGGCGTTGATGGCCCGGGGTGAGGAACTCAACTGGGTACCGGACTACATGGGTCACCGGTACCAGGACTGGGTCGGGGGGCTCAACGGCGACTGGCTCGTCTCGCGGCAACGGTTCTTCGGGGTACCCTTCCCGGTGTGGTACGCGCTCGACGCCGATGGCGAACCCGACTTCGCCCACCCCCTCGTACCCGCCGAAGCGGCGCTCCCGGTCGATCCCATGAGCCAGCCGGCGCCGGGGTACGACGAGGCCCGGCGCGACCGCCCCGGCGGCTTCACCGCCGACAAGGACGTGATGGACACCTGGGCGACCAGCTCGCTCACCCCGCACCTCGCCTGCGGCTGGCTCCGCGACGAGGCCCTGTGGGATCTGACCTTCCCGATGGACATGGCGCCGCAGGCCCATGACATCATCCGGACCTGGTTGTTCTCCCGCATCGTGCGGGCCAACTTCGAGAACGGCGCCCTGCCGTGGACGACCGCCGCCCTGTCAGGCTTCGTCCAGGATCCCGACCGCAAGAAGATGTCCAAGTCAACGGGCAACGTCGTGGTACCGACGGAGATCCTGGAGCGGTACGGTTCGGACGCGGTCCGGTGGCGCGCCGCCATGGCCAGGCCCGGCACGGACTCCCCCTTCGACGAGTCGCAGATGAAGGTCGGGCGGCGCCTGGCGACCAAGATCCTCAACGCGTCGAAGTTGGTGCTGAACCTGCCGGGGATGGACCCGGCGACGTGGTCGCCCGACCAGGTGACCGACCCGGTCGACAAGGCGCTGCTGGAGGAGTTGCGCGGGGTCGTCGCCCTGGCCACCCAGGCCCTGGACGCCTACGAGTACACCGACGCCCTGGAGGCGACCGAACGCTTCTTCTGGACCTTCTGCGACGACTACATCGAGTTCGTCAAGGAGCGGGCATACGGCGAGGCAGGCCGAGGGCAGCGGGAACTGGTTCACGCTGCCGAGGCCAACGAAGCCGTTGCCGAACGACGTGAGGAACATGGAAGTACGGGTGAGCTCGCGGGCACCGCCTCGGCGCGGGCTGCCCTGGGTCTCGCCCTGGACATCCAGTTGCGCCTGTTCGCCCCGTACTGCCCGTTCGTGACCGAGGAGGTCTGGCGGTGGTACCACGAGACGTCTATCCACCGAGCCAGTTGGCCCGCGCTGGGTACGCCGCTGCCGGACGCCGACCCGGCCGTCCTGGAGGCCGTCTCGGCCGCCCTCACCGCCATCCGGGGGGCCAAGTCGGCCGCCAAGGTGTCGATGAAGGCCGAGATCGCCTCCCTCACGGTCACTGGTCCCCCGGAGACCGTGGCCCGTCTGCGGGCGGTCGAGTCCGATCTGCGGGCCGCCGGTCACATCACGGGCGACATCGCTTGGGTGGAGTCCGACACTCTGGCCTTCGACGCCCGGCTGGCCCCCGTGGCTTAGCCGACGTACCGCCGAAGCTCGACCGCCGTCGCCGACGTACCAGACCGGATCAGGTTTCCCGGCGTGCCGGTGAAGACGATCTCTCCACCGCGCGCACCACCGTCGGGGCCGAGGTCGACCACCCAGTCGGCAGCCAGCACGAATTGCAGGTTGTGCTCGACGACGATGACGGTGTTCCCCCCGTCCACCAGGCGTTCGACCAGTCGCAGGAAGCGGGCGACATCGACCGGGTGCAGCCCCACGGTCGGTTCGTCCATGAGGTAAAGGTTCCGTTCGCCCTTGGCGGTGAGCAGTTCCTTGACGAGTTTCAGCCGGGTGCCCTCGCCCCCCGAGAGGGTGGTCAAGGTCTGCCCAAGTTCGAGATACCCCAGTCCGACGTCGAGGAGCAGGCCCGTCGTCCGGCGGACGGCCGGGCTC
>JAIRVA010000260.1 GCA_031254155.1 Propionibacteriaceae bacterium | reverse complement strand
CGGCGGCCTCAATCGAGGCGACCAGGCCCTTCGTTTCCACCATGCCTAGGGCGATGCTGAAGCTGTTTTCAGCCATTTTTTCTCCTTATGTGTTGTGTTTGGATGTGCACTGTTTGGATATGTACTGTGTTTGGATATGTACTGTGGTTGTTTGGTTGTTCTTAGGTGTTGGGGTGATTGTGCGCGGTCAGTCAGGTCATGGCACAGGCTCCGATCAGTTGCTCGAGGACCAGCCGCACGAGCCGCTCGGTGTCGGCCTCCGTACTGCCTGCCCCCGCCGGGCGCAGATCGGCCAACTCCCGGCGGCCGCGGGCGACGCGCCGGATGTTGATCAGGTTGAGCGGGCCGATGTTGTCACTCGACGCGTTGCCGCCGATCGCCCCGCAGCCCAGCGTGAGCGACGGGTTGAGGCCGGTCGTGGCGCCGACGCCGCCGAGCGACGCCGCGGTGTTGACGAGCAGCCGGGACACGGGCTTCTTGAGCGCGAACTCCCGGATGACGCCCTCGTCGCGGCTGTGGATGGTCATCGTGTGCCCGGCCCCCTCGTGGAGCAGGATCCGGATGCACAGTTCGCAGGCGCTCAACCAGTCTGGCTGCGAGTAGAAGCCGAGCACGGGGCACAGTTTCTCCCGCGAGTACGGGTACGCCGCCCCGACCTCGGTCTCGGGCCCGAGCAGCACCCGGGTCCCACCCGGTACGGTGATGCCCGCCAGCCGGGCGATCTCGGTGGCGCTCCGGCCCACGATCGCGGGGTTCATCGTCCCCGACGCCCGCATGAGGATCGCACCCACCTGGGCCTTCTCGGCTTCGTTCAGGAAATACCCGCCCTGCCGCGTGAACTCCGCGATGACCTGGCCCTTGATGCAGTCCTCCGTCACGACGGACTGCTCCGACGCGCAGATCGTACCGTTGTCGAAGGTCTTGGAGTCCATGATCCGCTTCACCGCTGCCGGGATGTCGGCCGTCCGCTCGATGTACGCCGGGCCGTTGCCCGGGCCGACACCGATGGCCGGCTTCCCGGAGGAGTACGCCGCCTTGACCATCGCCGTACCCCCCGTCGCCAGGATGAGCGCCACGTCGGGGTGGGTCATGAGCTCGTGGGTGGCCTCCATGGTCGGCGTCTCGAGGCAACTGATCGTCCCGGCCGGCAGCCCGGCCGCCTCGCCCGCCGCCGCCACCAGCCGCGCCGCGGCGATGGTACACGCCCGGGCCGACGGGTGGGGCGAGATGACGAGCGCGTTGCCCGACTTGACGGCGATGATCGCCTTGAACATCGCCGTCGAGGTGGGGTTGGTCGTCGGGATGAGGGCCGCGATGACACCCAGGGGTACCCCGACTTCGGTGATCCCCGTGTCGGGGTAGTCGCCGATGATGCCCACCGTCTTGAGGTCCTTGATCGCCTGCCAGACCGTGTCGGTCGCGAACCGGTTCTTGAGCGCTTTGTCCTCGGGTACCCCCATGCCGGTCTCGGTGACCGCGTGGCGCGCCAGGTCGTCAGCGTGCTCGAACCCAGCCCGGACCATGGCCCGGCAGATATCGTCCACCTGGGCCTGGGTGAAGGTGGCCAGGCGCTGCTGGGCCACCTTCGCGGCGCGGATGAGATCCCGGGCCTGCTGGATGCTGGCCAGGTCTTTGTCCAAGGTACTCATCGACAAGTCCTCACAGCTTGAGGTCGACGCCCGAGGCCTTCTCATCGAGCATGCGCTTGATGAGGGTCGCGACGTGGGCGCCGGCTTCGGCGGGCGGTGTGCCGCCCCGGTAGATGTTGGACACGACGGTCCGCCAGCTCTCGGGCCGGCCGGGGTTGGGTTTGTACGCCATGTACGCGCTCATGGACTCGCCGGTCGCGAGGCCAGGCCGCTCCCCGATGAGGAGGACGACCACCTCGGAGTCGATCAGCGGGCCGAGGTCATCCATCGCGCCCACCCGGCAGTACTTGACGTACGGCACCGGGCCGACATCGATGCCGAACCCTTTCAGGCCCTGCTTGATGGCGGGCAGGATCTCCGGGATGTTGACCATCGCGGAGCTGGACAACCCGTCGCCAACCATGATGGTGACCTTGGCGCCCCGGGTGAGTCCGCCCGCGAACTTCGCCTTGGTGGCGTCGTTGAGCTTGCGCCCGAGGTCGGGCCGGGTCAGGAACTCGTCCTTGCTCGTGCACTCAGACTGGCCGGCCACGAACCCCTGGGCGATGGGCCACTCGTCGTCGACGTCCATGAAGACCGCGTCCTGCGCGGTGGCGTGGTCGGCGCGGAAGTGGAGCATCGACCAGGTGTTATAACGCGGGCCGGCCCGCCAAACCCCGATCCGGGCCACGGTCGACTGCTTCATCGCGAGGTAGCCGTCACGGTTTTCCGGGTGCGGTACGAAAAACTCGTCCTTCGTACTGACCGCCGTCACGTCCGGGCACTCACCCGGGTCCTGGGCGATAGTGGCCGCCGGCGCGGCGGGCGTACCCGGAGCGGGCGCGAGCCCGGCGAGCACCTCACGGACCAGACGCTTGATTTCAGCTTCGTTCATTGTTCCCACTCCTTACTTGAGGAAGATCGACGCGTCACCGAAGCGGGACGTCAGTTTGCGGTCGGGGGTGATCAGATCCATGGCCATCATCCACTGCTCGAACTCGGGGATCGCCGTCTTGCCGAACAGTTGCCGAAGCGACTCCGCCTCGTGGTAGCCCGTGCACTGGTACATCAGCATGATGTCGTCACCGTGCGGGATGCCCATGACGTAGTTGCAGCCGGCCGCGACCAGCATGACCGACAGGTTCTCAATGTCGTTCTGGTCGGCCTTGATGTGGTTCGTGTAGCAGGCGTCGCAGCCCATCGAGATCCCGGTGAGCTTGCCCATGAAGTGGTCCTCGAGCCCGGCGCGGGTCACCTGCTTGGAGTCGTAGAGGTACTCCGGGCCGATGAAGCCCACGACCGTGTTGACGAGGAACGGCTGGAACCGCTTGGCGAAGCCGTAGCAGCGGGCCTCCATCGTCACCTGGTCGGCGCCGAAGTGCGCGTCCGAGCTGAGTTCGGAGCCCTGGCCGGTCTCGAAGTACATCACGTTCGGGCCGGCGCCCGTACCCTGCGAGTGCAGGAGGTCCTTGGCGTCCTGCAACAACTGGCCCGTCACGGCGAACGCCGCGTTGCCCTTCTCGGAGCCGGCGATCGACTGGAAGATCATGTCCGACGGGGCGCCCTTCTGGATCGCCTCCATCTGGGTCGTGACGTGGGCGAGGACGCACGACTGCGTCGGGATGGCCCACTTCTTCTTGACATCGTCGAACAGGTGCAGGATCCGGGTGACGTTGGCGACCGAATCTTCGACCGGGTTGAGCCCGATCACCGCGTCGCCGACGCCGTACGCCAGGCCCTCGTACACCTCGGCGAGTACCCCGTCGGGGTCGTCGGTCGGGTGGTTGGGCTGCAGGCGGGTGGCGAACACGCCGTCACCGCCGATCGTGGTGTTGCAGTGTGCGGTCACCACGCACTTTTTGGCGCCGAGCATCAGGTCGAGGTTGCTCATCAGCTTCGCGACCCCGG
>JAIRVA010000110.1 GCA_031254155.1 Propionibacteriaceae bacterium | reverse complement strand
CTTGACCGCCCGCAGACGGGTTCGCCACTCGTACCGCGTCGTGAGCGGGCGGAGGACCCAGGCCAACAGGAAACTGGTCGTCACGATGAGACACGACACCCCGGTGACGGAGAGAAACGGGAACCAGCCGTCGACAGGTGTCTCCAGCGCCGTGAAAGCGAGCCGCCCCCAGCCGAACCCGCCGAGCGGCCAGCGGGCGCCCGCCCACTCGGCCGCCATCCAGGCGGCCACGCCCACACCGCCCCAGAGGGGGGTGCGCCGCGTCGCCGCGATCACGAGGCCGACGAGCGCCTGCCAGACCGCGAGCCAGGCGACGAAGACGGCCAGAACGGGCAGGCCGAGCGCCGCGCTCCAGTGGAAGGCGACCGCGTTGAAACCCCAGCCGAAGAGGTACCCCCGGAGCAGGCCGACCCGGGTGGTCGAGCGGAGGCAGACGAGAACGAAGGCGGCGACGCCGGCCGGGACGAGGTACCACTGGTTGAACGGCGCGAACCCCAGACCCACCACACACCCCGCGGCGACGGCGGCCGCGCTCAGTACCCAGCGGCCAGGCTGGCGGGTCACGACCCGGCACCCAACCGGTAGAGGACCGCTCCCGCCGACCAGTTGCGCGTCGCGAGGGGCGCCCGGGAGATCCGGCCGGTTGCCGACAGCGGCACACAGCGGGTGATTTCGAGGTTCATGTCAGCGAACAGCGCCTCCAGATCGGCCGAGGAGCCGAAGTGGACGTTGGGGCTGTCGTGCCAGGCGTACGGCAGGTCCTTGGA
This sequence comes from Propionibacteriaceae bacterium, assembly GCA_031254155.1. Lineage (GTDB taxonomy): Bacteria > Actinomycetota > Actinomycetes > Propionibacteriales > Propionibacteriaceae > WQYJ01. The sequence continues at coordinate 2,252 of JAIRVA010000110.1, read as the reverse complement.
CACCGGCGCCCATCCGGCGAGCAGGCGGGCCCGGTTCTTCCAGTACGCGAAGTTGGGCATCGACACGATGCCGACCGGCGCGATGCGCATCATGTGGCGGAGGACGACCGCGGGATAACGGACGGCCTGAAGGGTCTTGGAGAGGATGGCCACGTCGTAGCTCAGGTCCCGGAAGAGATCCAGCTCCTTGTCGATGTCCATCTGGATGACGGGTACCCCGCGACGGACGGCCGCCAGGTGGCTCACGGCGTCAACCTCGACCCCCTGGATGTGGCAGCCTTTCGTCTCGGCCAGGCTCTTGAGCAACTGCCCACCGCCGCACCCGAGGTCGATCACCCGCGTACCGGGGGCGATCCACGAGGCGATGAGCCGGAAGTCGGCGCGGGTCGTCATCGGGCCTCCAGGGCGTGGGCGAGGAACGTACCCACCAGGTCGGCGTACTCGGGAATCGGCATCAGGAAGGAGTCGTGACCGACCCCCGGAGTGACCTCGAGGTATGTCACCGGGACTCCGGCCTGTTCGAGGCGGGCGACGATCCGCTTGGACTGGGCCGGTGAGAAGCGCCAATCGGAGGTGAAGGAGCAGACGAGCGCCGGGACGGGGTGGCGGGTGATCGCGCGGCAGGCGCCCTGGTCGGCGAACGGGTCGAAGTAGTCCATGACGCGGGAGAGGTAGAGGTAACTGAGCGCGTCGAAGCGGTCGAGGAAGATCTCGGCCTGGTGGTGCAGGTAGGATTCGACGGCGAAGTCGACGCCGAAGCCCGGTGTCAGACCGTCGTTCTGGGGTTCGCGGCCAAACTTTTGGCCCAGCGCGCCCTCGGAGGTGTACGTGATGTGCGCCATCATCCGCGCCACGGCGAGACCCGTGTCGGGAGAGGTCCCCGTTTCGCGGTAATGGCCGTCCGCGAACCCGGCGTCGCCCATGATGGAGTCGCGGGCGACGGCGGAAAAGGCGATGTTCTGCGCAGTCAGGCGGCTCGACGCGGCGATGATGATCGTCGCCGCCATGTCTTGGGGCGCGTCCAGGGCCCACTGCAGCGCCTGCATGCCGCCCAGAGAGCCGCCCATGACGGCGAGCAGCTGGGGGATGCCCAGGGTGGCCGTCAGGCGGCGGTGGACCGCGACGAAGTCCCGCATGTCGAGGATCGGGAAGTCCAGGCCGTACGACCGGCCGGTCGCGGGATTGACGGAACCCGGCCCGGTGGTACCCTGGCAGCCGCCGACGAGGTTCGGGCAGATGACAAAGAAGCGATCAGTGTCGACCGGCTTGCCGGGACCGATGAGGGCATCCCACCAGCCGGGTTTGGACTCCCCCGCGCGCTGGCCGGCGGCGTGGGCGTCACCGGTCAGGGCGTGGCAGAGGAAGACGGCGTTGGTCCGCTCCCGGTTGAGGGTGCCGTACGTCTCGTAGCGGACCGTCACCTCGTCGATCTGCCCGCCCCGGGTAAAGACCAGCGGGTCCTCCGGGGTGTACAGCCGGACATCGTGGGTCTGCGTATTGAGTGCGTCGGGAGCCATGGACTGTGAGGTTGTCCTTTCGCAGGGGAGGTACGGCTACTGTACCACCGGCGAGCGCGGGTTCGGTTGCGACAAGTCCAGGGCGGCCACCGCCATCTTGGCATCGACACGACCAAGCAGTCTCTCGCAGTCTTGGTTGGCAGCGGTATCCAGTATTCAGGCAGATTGTCACCACGGAATCCTTTTCGCTTGGAAAATATCAATATTAGAGATATTATTCAAGTATGAAGATGATTCGGGCACTGCGGGTTCTGGCGGATATCACGGCGTGGCAGTGGGGTCTGGTGACGACTGCGCAAGCGGCCCGTGTGGGTGTCACCAGCCTGGACATGTCCCGTCTGGCGCGGGACGGGCACCTGGAACGCGTCGGCCACGGCGTGTACCGGGCAGCGGCCGCCCCTTCGGACCCGCGGGAAGGCCTGAAAGCCGCGTGGATCTCCCTCAACCCGGGGAGTACCGCCGAGGAACGTATCCGGCTGCGCCCCTACGACGCGGTCGTCGCCGGTGCGGCTGCGTCATGGCTGCTCGGGATCGGGGACCTGGTGCCCGAGCCGTACGAGTTCGTCACCCCGGCCCGCCGCCAGACCCAGCGCACGGAACTCGTCATCCGCACCAAGCCCCTCCCCGGCAACTGTGTGGCCTTCCGTGAGGGACTGCCCGTGATGAGCCCCGAGCAAACCATTGCCGACCTGGTCGAGAACGACATGGGCAGTTCTCTCGTCACCGACGTGCTCG
>JAIRVA010000074.1 GCA_031254155.1 Propionibacteriaceae bacterium | reverse complement strand
GCCGGACACACCCACGTGGGTCCTGCTCAACGACGACGAGGTCCGGGCGGACTGGCCCGCCGACCCCTGGGACCGCCCCGTGACCGACCTCGTCACCGAGCGTCGGTGGTTGCGGTGCGCGGCGTGAACCTCTTAGCGTGGCCCCAGAGGTGATAGGCCAACCGGCGGACCGAACCCGGCAGGTGGCGGTAGAGCGGGCCGCGCAGGAGCCGGTTGCGGAGGAACTGTCGGCGCGTGGTGAAGCCCAGCGCCCGGAACTCCTTCTGGAGCGACGCTTCGGAGCGGGCGAGCGTGGGGCCGCCGCGACGGTGGAAGGCACCGGCCCCGACCCGGTAATGGACAAGCACATCGGCGACGTTGGTGACGCGGGCCCCCCCCACCAGCATCCGCGCCCACAGGAGGTAATCCTCCATCTGCTTCAACTGTGGGTAGCCACCGGCCCGGAGTACCGCCGACTTGCGGAAAACGACCGTCGGGTGGTGGAAGGGGCTTTCGAGACGGGCCTGGGCGGCAATCTCGGCCGGCGTGGTCATGACCGGGCGAATGGCGCCGGGGTGGGCCGGATCATCGGTGAACTCGTCAATCGCGCTGCCGACCAGGTCGTAACCCGCCTCGACAAGCGGGATCTGGCGGGCGAACCGTTCGGGCAGACAGATGTCGTCGGCGTCGGCCCGGGCCACGATTTCGGTCGTGACCGCGGCGAGACCGGCGTTGAGCGCGGCGGCAAGGCCCTGGTTGGCGGCCAGCCGGACGACGGTGACCGCGGGCGAGCGGGCGATCTCGTCCAGCCAGCGGGCGATGCCGTCGCCGACCGGCCCGTCCTGGACGACGACGACGTGGGTCGGGGGCAGGGTCTGGTCGCGGGTGGCGCTCCGGTACGCCGCGCGGACGAACGCCTCGTCATCCCCCGCGTACACGGCCATGAGAAGGGTGAACTCCATGCCTACGCCCTGGTGAACAGCCGGCCGGTGACCACGGTGATGAACGAGTCCAGGCTCGCGGGCAGGTCGGCCAGGCGCCAGCTCGCGGGCGCGTGGTACCAACCGAGGTCGTCGGGATCGGGGGCCGCGTCGTCATCCGCCGCGACCAGGGCGGCGACCCACCGGTCCCAGCCACCCAGGACAATCGCGTACGGCAGCACCCGGGAGATCGTCTGGTACCGCTCGGCCGGGCGGATCGCCGTACTATCAGCCGTGTGCAGCTCCGCCGCCAACGCGTGCAGCCCGCCCAGGACGGCCGCACCGGCGGGGGTCTGCGGCGGGACCCGGTAGGTGATCGTGAGCCCGAGAATCCCGAGGGCCACCAGCGCACAACCCACCAGCCCGAAGGTGGTCCAGGTCACCAGCGCGGCCGCGGCGAGGACAGCCACGCCGAGCCCGGCCCAGCCCCAGCGGGCGGTCCGGGGCGGGTCCGCCGGCCGGTGGGAGTACCAACCGGCGCGCAGCACCTCGTCGTACAATTCGGCCTGGACCGCCGTGATCGCCGGGTGGACGCTGGCGGCGAGGGCAGAGACCGTGATCTCGCCCGGGGTCAGGGCGTCGAGCAGCGCCCGTTCGTACGGTTTCAGCTCGTCGGGGGGGGTCAGCCGGGTGAAGGCCCAGTCGGCGGTCGCATAACGCGCCCTGGGCAGCTCCGTGATCCGCAGATGGCCGCGGACGGCTAGATCCAGGAGGGTGGCCACGATGTCGGCGGGATCGGCCCGGCCGTCGACGAGGGTACCCACCAGGCCCGGCCGGACGGCCCCGTCCGCCTCGAACCGTTGGCAGCCGTCGTCACCCGTCACGAATCCGGCGACCCGCCGCGGGACGCCCCGGTACCCGGCCGCGCGGAGGCGCCGCCAGACCGAGAACAGCAGGAGTGCGCCCACGATGCCGACGAGCACCATGAGGCCGATCTGCGTACTCCCCGGCGTCAACGCCCGCCCGAGGGTCCAGATGGGCGCCACCTGCTCGGTCACCGTCACCGCGCCGCCGCCGAACAGCGCGCCGGCCTGAAGAACCTGCTTGTCCCCCAGCGCGCTCTGCGAGAACTCCAGCCCGGTGTCACCGTGGGTACCGGCACTGTACGTGCTGCAGTTGGTGAGCGCGCCCGCCGTACCGGCCTGGCAAGCGTAGTTAACCGCGCCGGGCGGGAACTCGACCCGGCCGGTGATCGCCGACGCCCCGGTCGACAGGCCGCCCAACAGAGTCCACGTGAAATCAATCTTGTTGTCAGGGGCGGCGAGCGTCGTGCCCGCCACGGTGTACGCCACGACAACCTCGGTCGCCGTCCCCGGCTGGAAGGTGAGGCGCAACGTACCCGCCGACCGCCGCTGCGTGGGGGTGACGGCGGTCCCGCCGGCGGTGACGGTCAGATCGGAGATCGTGTACGTGTACCGCTCACCGTCACGGTCCAGCCGCGTCGGAATGGTCTGCGTGATAGACCCGTCGAAGTCGGCGGGCAGGGTCAAGGTCTCGGTCACGGTCAACACGCCCTCACGGGTGAGCCGGGCGTCGATCTGGACGGACTCCACGGTGGCGGCGGCCGCTGTCGGCGCGCCACCCGCCCACACGACCACGCCCAGCGTCGCGGCCAGTACCCCCCGGATCGCTTTCCGCATCGTGCCTGCCTTCGTCCGTCAACCCGTTTCCCACTATAGGGCATTGTCGCGCGGGGAGGGTGCTCCGGCGCTGACTCGCCGACGCGCCTCCCTGTTCATTACCGTATCCTTAACTCATGAGTCAAACGGGACCCTGGGGAGCGGGCGGGCCGGGCGGGGCGCCGTACCCCACCTGGCAGCGGCAGGCGCGGCCCGGCTGGCAGTCGCTTGGCGCCGCCGGGGGACCGTGGGCGCCCCCGTCCGGACCGCCCGCAACGTACGTATCCCCGGCCGCGTACCCCACCGCGGCGCCGTACGCGGCCCAAACCTCTCCCCGGCAGACCCGCCGGCCAGCCTGGCGTTCCCCCTTTTACTGGCTGGGGGTCTTCGTCGGCATTTTCGTCGTCATCATGCCCCTCGTCGGCGCGCTGGTCTCCGCCCAGAACCAGCCGCTCCCCACACGGCCCGCCCGCCCTTCGCCGGTCACAGCCAGTCCGATCGAGAGGGTCGCGGGGCCGACCGGGACGAGCGCGACGAGCGCGCCGTACACGGGCACGCCCGATCTCTCACCCGACCAACCGCCGATGCCGGAGACTGATCGCGAGGCCAGGGCCGCGCTGACGGCGAACCCGCTGTACGCCCAGTCCTTGGCGCCGACCGCCTGTGCCATCTCGGCCATCGACCTCGTGGGTGCCACCAAGGCGGAGACGGCGGCCCACCTGAACCAGTTCGTGAGTTGCCTGATGGCCGCCTGGCGGCCTCCGGTCATGACCGCGGGTTTCGAATTGCCGCACCCGTCGGTCACGGTCTACACCGGCGAAATCAACTCGCCCTGCGGCGTACTGCCGACGGCCAACGCGGTGTACTGCACCGCTGACCAGCAGATTTACTACTCCAGCGACCTCATCGAGTCGTTCCCCCGCTCCCTCACGGACGTCCGGTTCTTCTCCGAGTCGGTCATCGCCCACGAGTTCGGCCACACCGTGCAATACCGTACGGAGATCCTCATCGGCGAGGCCGTCGAGGAGAACGCCGCCATCACCGAGGACGACCAACAAGACCTGAGCCGCCGCCTGGAGTTGCAGGCCGACTGCTTCGCCGGCCTGTTCCTGAGTGCGGTGGCCCAGTCGACCGCCCTCTCCCCCGCCGACGAGCAAAACATTGTGGACGTGTTCGCCTCGCTCGGCGGTACGGTACCCTACAGCGACGACCACGGCACGGGAACGAACCGCGCCTACTGGGCCACCCAGGGCCTCGGCTCCACCAACGTCGGGGCGTGCAGCACCTTCACCGCCCCGGACGACCAGGTCAGTTAGCGCCGCCTTGTGTCGCTACCCAGATGACGACTTCCACCTCGTCATCCAGGGCGACATTCTCTGTCTGTCTGATGGCTGCCTTGAGCGACGTGGCTGAATCAGCAATAGCCATTGAAGACAGCGCCGCCCAGTAGGCTCCGTGAGCCCAGGTCAACGAAGTCACGACTCGTCTTTGTAGACCCCTGACAGATGCCCGACGCGAATGGCGATAACGACCAAGCGCTTGTCTTGGATGTCTGCGATGACCCGGAAGTCCCCGATGCGGTAGCGCCAGTACCCAGCCAGCGGCCCCGACAAACCCTGACCACGCGATCTGGGTTGGCCCGATGCCACGGTCGCTTGCAAGTAAGCGTGAATCCGCTTCAGCGCGGCCCGATCCAGCCGGGCGGCCTCATCATCGAAGCTCACTGCGTACTCAAGGTGCCACGCCTCACCACTCACAAGCCGTACTTCGCTTCGAACTCTTCAGCGCTGATCGTCTGCTTGTCGCTGGCCTCCCACGTGGCCACGGCCTCCTGTGCCCAGAACATCTCTTCAAGTTCATCGAGAAAGTGTTCGACGGCTTCACGGGCGTAGAACGACTTCGTCCGGCCAGTTCGCTTGGCAAGGCGTTCGAGTCTGGCCTCAGTCCCCTCCGATAGCCGTACCGTCAACACCATTCCTCCAACGTCATACAAGTATGACACAGCTTACTACTCAGGACTCGACGGTGCCAGCCATCGCCTCCATCAGAGTCAGACCTCAGTGAGTGACACCGACCACAGGCCTCCGCCCCAGGCGTGCTTTGGTATGTTGAGATCATGACGACGGCACACCCCCCGCTGATCCCCCGGGAGAAGCTCGAACAGCCCCGTGGGACCGATAACATTGCGTCGGCTCACGTTGCCGAAGTTACCGCCCAGTCGCGGCGACAGCGCATCCTTGAGGATCTCCGGGAGTACGAGGACCGCCACGGTAAGTTCACCGACGAGGAACTCCGTACCGCCGAACGCGATCTGACCCCCTGGGCGCCGTTGCGTATGAGTGCATGATGATCGCCACCGGCCAGCTCATCCTTCTCAGCTCACAAGCCTTGTTCTCGTAAGTCAGCGGCAACCTGGCGTGCGTCATGACATGGCATGTTACACTTATTTCAGTTAATTGATGAACGGAGCGAGATGACACCGGCACTTGTCAAAGACGCCGACGCACTACGCCACGCTCTTTCGGCTGAGGGAGACCAACTCGTCGTGGCCCTTTCCCGCGAGACGGTCGAGTTCATGGCCCGCGTCGCGGACGCCCGCGCCCACGGTCACGAGATCGTGTTGTCCCGGGTACCGGAGGAACTCAGCCCTGCCGAGGCCGCCCAGGTGCTCGGTGTGTCCCGTCCTCACGTTCGCAAGCTCATGAACCGTGGCGACTTGCCTTACCGCGTCGTCGGTACCCACCATCGCATCCCCGCCGCTGAACTCCGCCGGTACCAAGAGGCCGAGCGCGAACGCCGCCACGACGCATTGATCGACTTCCTCCACCTTGAGAACGAACTCGGGCTAACCGAATGACGAGCCTGCCCTTGGTCTTTCCCGAAAGGGTTCGTGTTGTCGTCGCCGACGCCAACGTCCTCTTCTCTCGGTCGCTACGCGACTACCTCCTCATCGCGGCTGAACAAGAGGTGATTGAGGTTCACTGGAGCCCTCAAATCCTGAAGGACTTAGCAGACAAGCTAGTCGAGAGACGCCCCGGTTTCACCGCAGCCGCTGCGCAACGCCTTGTCAACGCCATGACTACGGCGTTTCCCGATGCCCTAATCACGCCAAGCAAGGAAGATCTCACCCGGGTCAGCAAGTACGCCTTACCCGACAGCGACGACTGCGATGTCATTGCTTCGGCCTTAACCGTCGAAGCGACCATTATCTGCACTCTCAACCGGAAACACTTCCCCGAACCGGTCATGGACGACCTCGGACTGACCGCCATCGGCCCGGATGATCTGTTGGTTGCCCTCATTGACGACTACCCACCCCAGATGGTCGCCGCCCATCGCCAAGCGGTCGCACACTTTCCGGGCGGAACCGACCACAGTACGCTGGCCGCGCTTCACAAAGCCCAAGCACCGCGCGTCGCCGCACGCTTCGCCGCAGTACTCCAACTGACAACATCCTGAGCAGGCCTGTGCGCTACTCGCTGGTCAGCAACGCGCTGGCGACGGCCGCGACGCCTTCCTCCCGGCCCGCGAAACCGAGTCCGTCGGTCGAGGTGGCGGCCACCGTGACGGGGGCGCCCACGACCGCGCTCAACACATGTTCCGCCTCCCGGCGCCGGGGCGCGAGCTTGGGGCGGTTCCCCACGACTTGGACGGCGATATTGGCGATGTCCCAGCCCGCTTCGCGGACCCGTCGTACCGTCTCGCCGAGTAAAGTCTGACCGGCCGCACCCGCCCACTGGGGGTCGGACGTGCCGAACACCTCGCCCAGATCGCCCAGCCCGGCGGCCGAAAGCAGGGCGTCGCACATGGCGTGACAAGCCACATCGGCATCGGAATGCCCCTCGGGCCCGACCGTTTCGGTGAACACGAGCCCGGCCATGACCATCGGCCGACCCGGTACGAGGCGATGGGCATCGACGCCGACGCCCGTCCGTAGCTTCACGACTCGCCCCGCGCGACGACCTCGGCGAGCACCAAGTCCATTGCGTCCGTGATCTTGAAGGCGAGGCCGTCACCCGGGACGGTCGTCACCTGGATGTCGATGGCCTCGCACATGGTGGCATCGTCGGTGTACTCCTTGTCGCCGGCGGCCGCGTGGGCC
>JAIRVA010000361.1 GCA_031254155.1 Propionibacteriaceae bacterium | reverse complement strand
CCACCCCCCCCCGGCCGCGGGGCCCCGCGCAACCCCCGGCAGAGTGGGGTCTCTTTTACGTAAACCACGACTTAAAAGCGACCACCGTCTCAGGCCTTGGCGATGGCGTAGGCGAGGTTTAGGTCGGGGTCCGTGGTCCAGTCGGCGCCGGGGGTTGTCGCTTGGGTGACTTCGACAGCGAGGACTTCGGCGGCGATCTGGGCCTGGGCTTCCCGGATGGCGGCGGCCACCTCGCCGGAACCCGACCATGACAAGCGGATACGATCTGACACCTCGAAGCCCGATGTCTTCCGCAACTCCTGGATCCCGCGGATGAGTTCGCGGGTCCAGCCGGCGCGGATCAGGTCGTCGGTCAACTCGACGTCCAGCGCGATGGTCTCGCCCTCGCCACCGACGACGGCCCAGCCGGCGCGGGGGCGCTCGGTGATGAGGACCTCGTCGGCACTGATCTCCGTACCGCCGCCCCACGGCAACACGGCCGTCCCCAGCGCCTGGATCTTGGCCGCCAGCCACGCCGGGTCGGCGTGCGCGATGGCGGCGGCGACCTCGGCGGTCTGCTTGCCGAAGCGCTTGCCGAGGGTACGGAAGTTGGCCTTGACGACGTAGTCGACCAGGTCGCCGGCGTCCGCGAAGGACTCGACCCGCTCAATGTTGAGCTCCGCCCGGATCTCGTCCACCAGCTCCGAAGTGAGCTTTGACAAGGAGGTCGAGGAGATCAGGGCCCGGGAAAGGAGTTGGCGGATCTTCATCCCCGCATCCGCCCGCGCGGCCCGCCCCAGTTCGACCAGCCGCCGGGTGAGATCCATCGACGACTCCAGCGCGGGGTCGATGAGGGACTCGTCGGCCGCCGGCCAGGTGGCGAGGTGGACGGAGTCGGGCCCCGCCGGGTCGGACGGGACGACCAGGTCCTGCCAGACACGCTCGGTGATGAAGGGGGCCATCGGGGCCATGAGCCTGGTCAGTTGTTCCAGGGTCTCGTGGAGGGTGGTCAGCGCGTCGTCGTCGCCCGCCCAGAAACGGCGGCGCGAGCGGCGGATGTACCAGTTGCTGAGCTCGTCCACGAACTCCTGGATCAGCGTCCCCGCCCGCAGCGTGTCGAACGCCTCTAGGGCTTGGGTCACCCCGACAACGAGGCTCTGAGTCCGGGAGACGAGCCAGCGGTCGAGGACGTGCCGCGCCGCCACCGCGGGCACGTCCCCCGGCGCCCAGTCGTTCACCCGGGCGTAGAGGGCCTGGAAGCTGACGGAGTTCCAGTACGTGAGGAGGACCTTGCGGACCGTCTCCTGGATCGTCCCGTGACCCACCCGGCGCGAGGTCCAGGGCGAGCCGCCGGCCGCCATGAACCAGCGCACCGCGTCGGCACCGTGCTGTTCCAGCAGGGGGAGGGGTTCGAGCATGTTACCGAGGTGCTTACTCATCTTGCGCCCGTCCTCGGCCAGAATATGGCCTAGACAGAGCACGTTTTTGTAGGATGACCGGTCGAAGGTCAAGGTGGAGACCGCCATGAGGGAGTAGAACCAGCCGCGTGTCTGGTCGATGGCCTCGCAGATGAAGTCGGCCGGAAACGACTGGGCGAAGGTCTCGTCCGAACCCGCCTGCCAGGGGTACCCCCGCTGCGCGAACGGCATCGACCCGGAGTCGAACCAGGCGTCGATCACCTCGGGCACGCGGCGGGCCGTCGCCCCGCACTCGGGACAGCCGAAGGTGATCGCGTCCACGAAGGGCCGGTGCGGGTCGAGGGCCGACTGGTCCTCCCCCGTCAGCTCAGTCAGCTCGGCGAGCGAGCCCGCACACGTTTGATGTCCGCTCTCACAACGCCAGATGGGCAGCGGCGTCCCCCAGTAGCGCTTGCGCGACAGCGCCCAGTCGACATTGTTGTTGAGCCAGTCGCCGTACCGCCCGTGCTTGATCGTTTCGGGGTACCACGTCGTCGCCTCGTTCTCGCGGAGCAGCGCGTCCTTGATCGCGGTCGTGCGGATGTACCACGAGGGTTGTGCGTAGTAGATCAGGGGGGTGTCGCAGCGCCAGCAGTGGGGGTACTGGTGGGTGATGTCCGCCGTCCGGAACAACAGCCCGCGTTCCTTGAGCGAGGCGATGATCGGCCGGTCGGCCGCCTGGAAGAACTGGCCCCCGACGAGGGACAACTCGCTCTCGAAGACCCCGTCGGGCCGGATCGGGTTGACGAACGGCAACCCGTACGCCCGGCACGCGATCATGTCGATCTCACCGAAGGCGGGGGCCTCGTGGACGATGCCCGTACCGTCGTCCGTGGTCACGAAATCGCCCAGGATGACGTAGTTGGCGACCTCGGGCATGGTGACGACGTCGAAGGGCCGGGCGTACGACCAGCGCTCCATCTCGCGGCCCGACATGCTTCCGACAACGGCGTACGTCTCGCCGAGCACGCTGTCCTTGAGCGCCTCGGCCACGATCAGCGTCTCGCTCCCGTTGCTCGCGGCAACGTACGTGACGTCCGGGTTGACCGCCGCCGCGGTGTTGGAGATGAGGGTCCAGGGGGTCGTCGTCCAGATGAGCAGGGCGGCCCGCCCCGCCCACGGCCCCGACGTGAGGGGGAAGCGGACGAAAACGGTCGTGACCGGATCCTCCGCGTACCCCTGGGCCAATTCGTGGTCCGACAAGGTCGTACCGCAGCGGGGGCAGTACGGCGCCACCCGGTAGTCCTCGACCAGCAGACCCTTGCCGTGGATCTGCTTCAGCGCCCACCAGACGGACTGGACGTACGGGGTGGCCATCGTCCAGTACGCCTCGTCGAGGTTGACCCAGTAGCCCATGCGGGTGGTGAGTTCCCGGAACATATCGACATATCGACTTACTGACTGACGACATTTCGCGTTGAACTCGGCGATCCCGTACTTCTCAATGTCCGGCTTGCCGCCCAGGCCCAACTCCTGCTCGACGGCGATCTCGACGGGCAGGCCGTGGCAGTCCCAGCCGGCCTTGCGGGGGACGCGGAAGCCCTGCATCGTCTTGAAGCGCGGGAAAACGTCCTTGAAAACGCGGGCTTCGATGTGGTGGGTACCGGGCATGCCGTTCGCCGTCGGCGGCCCCTCGTAGAAGGTCCACGTCGGCGCGCCGGGCCGGTCGAGCGTCCGCCCGAACGTGTCGCGCCCGGCCCACAGGCGCAAGATGTCATGCTCCATGGCCGGCAGGTCGATCTGGGGGGGTACGGGGCGGTACGGACCCGCGTAAGTGTCGTTCGTAGTCATAACCCGATCCATTGTACGCGACCGTGTCGTTCCTACTCAGTCGGTTCCCAGCGGGGCGCGAAGCGGGCGACCCCGCGTACCACGCGGTCGAGGATCAGCAGGGCGGCCAATCCGGCGCCCACGCCGAACCCGACGGGTGCCAGACCAGTGAGGGCACCCGCCACCCAGGTCGGCCACCGGAA
>JAIRVA010000324.1 GCA_031254155.1 Propionibacteriaceae bacterium | reverse complement strand
ATATGTTGAGAACCCCTCTCTGGCTTGGGGCCAGAGAGCACCAGCCCGTAGACGCGGCTATCGACCGCGCAACCGAGTTGAGAACCCCTCTCTGGCTTGGGGCCAGAGAGCACAGCACTTGACAAGGGGATTTCGCGGCGAATGTCTCGTGTTCTCGTACTTCGGCCGCCATGCCTCTCTCGCCATCGCTTCAGGCCTGGGGTAGCCCACGTACAGTAGTCCCATTACACCTGCTACCCCAGCTACAGTACCCAGGCGTCATCTACCGGAATCGCCCGTTGGGTACCCATCAACACTACTCGTACCAGGGAACCAGAATCCAGTCTGTAGATGCGGATGCTGTCGACTGATTGATCAATGATGCGCGCCAACCGGGCAGTCAACTCGACTAAAGCCGTCTCCGTGCACTGCACCTCGAACACTGAGTTCTGCACTCGCTGACCGAACCCCTCGCATGCCCGCACTACCAGTCGCAAACGCCGCTTGCCAGCCGGCACCTGTGTGTTGACGTCGTACGTCACCAGAACATCCATTACTTCACAGCCAGTCGCAAGGGAAGGTACGGCTGCCCCGATCGCAGAGTGTTGGCGAAGAGATTCGCCTGCACGATGGGCAGTGCCGCCTGAGGAATGGGTTGTTTGCTCGTACGTACTTGGACGAGTTGATTACGATGCTCGTGCCACGCGCTGAAGACCACCTCTCGCCCCTCGCTTGTGAGCATGACCGCTCCGCTCACCTCAATGGCGAAATGTCGATCCACCAGTCGCTTCTTGTTGAACAACGACACCGCCACGCGATCCGCCACCGGGCGGAACTCCTCCATTAAGTCCAGTACGAGTGAGGGCTGGCCATCACGATCACCGTGTAGATATCCACAGTACGGATCCAGACCACTGGCGTGAATCGCCCCATGAACAGCCATTCTTGTCAAGGAGTACAGCATCGACAACGTGGCGTTGACCGCGTCGGTGGCCGGGCGTCTAACTCGTCCTTCAAACTCTTGGTACCGTAATACTCGGGCTAACCCATCGAAGTAGCGTCGCGTGCCCGCGCCTTCGACGCCAAGCGCCATCTGCCGCGAGGCGTTGGCAAGCGTCGACTCCTGGTCACGCAACGCATCGGCCTGCGTTCTCAAGATGGACGCCAGCGACGGTTCCACATCACGCGCCCACTGGCGCAGTCCCCACGCCATCTGATGCAGCTTTCCTCCAACAAGGGCGCACGCCAACTGATCCCGCGACGCCGAGTCTGCCTGACGCGCATGTTGTAGTGACCGCAGATGCCCTCGACCACTCAGAGGACCTTCAACAATGGCCTTCGGTTTGCCGAACCGACTGAGGAAGGCGACTGTCCGCCCGTCCTCGCCGCACCGCACCAACAGAGGGGTCGACACGTCCACGCCCGAGAGCACCACAATTCCATCAATCACATTGAGCGGGAGCCGCTGGGACGGAGCACCATCTCGCAGGGCCTTGACTGCATCGCCTTCCAAGACCAGCCGCGTACCCTCTGAATGCACAAACAGCGTACGTAGAAGATAGGTCGTCACATCCACAAGTCCTCTCCCGGTTGGCAGGCCACTTTCAAACTGCAGGACGAACACAGTTTCCGATTGGATGTTGGCAGAGGAATCGCGTTCAGAAACAAGGTCGCTCGTGCCTCCCGTATGAGGGCTTCCACACGCGACTGCTCCCGTTCAACAACAACCACAACGCGCCGCCGCTCCGATGCCAGATAGATGGCCGCCTCCTGGATCAGTTGATGGGTCATCTCCTGGAGACACAGCGCTTGCGCCACCACTTGGGCCGTACTTGGCCAGATGTCCCCAGCCCCGCGTCCACGTTTGTGCTCAACCGGACACAGCACACCGTCGGCGTCTTCCTCTATTGAGTCGGCCACACCGAACACCTTGAGACGTTCGCACGCCACATCAACGCTGTGGTGCACCTTGACACCGTGCCGATAGTCCGTGGGGCCGTGGTCGACCCGCTCATGGGCAGCGGTCCCTTCAACAGTCAGGTGGTTGTCCTCCCACGCCCCATCAAGGATCAGTGCGGCCTGCCGCGGACAGTACGCATAGTGTTCAATCAGCGACAGGCGCAACCAATCCTCGTCCACGGGTCACACCAGACGCGTGTACGTGACACCCGTCGGTAGGTTATCGGCGGCCGGTTCCGTGACGGTGTAGTCAGAGTACGCCGTTGGCGTTTCCACCCCGGGATTCTTTGATACGCCCACCAACTCCAAAAGCCGGTGAGCCGGTGCGTTCCCCAACGGGTTGTCATGGGTGAACACAAACAGCCCCCGTACCTGGATGTCCGGACGCGCCGCGCTTCGGGTGAGCTCGAACATCCTGATCACGGCATCCCAGAAGACCCGCAGATCGTCCGCCGTCACCTGGTTGTCACGCGTGGGTTGGTAATGGATACGGGCGGCGTACAGCCCATAGGGGATGACTGTCTTGCTGCCCATCTGCGAGGCGTTGTCCCGATCCTTCTCCTTCGTCGATGCCACCCTTGTAATGGTGAACTCGGATGGCAGCACCGGATCGACCGATCGGGCGATCCCAAAGGTCACGGGACCAGTGACCCGGTTCGCTGCCGTACCCCCGCCGCCGGACCCAGTGAGGACCGCACCAAACATGCGAACATCAAAAAACTTCTCCTTGAGAAGCGCAACATACTCCTGCCGCTGGTTCGTCGGCACGCTCTTCGCCTCTGTTGCCTCCAGTTCGTTGAGTGACACGCCGCGCCGGATGAAGATCTCATTCCGCTCCCGTCGCAAAATGCCCTGCTCGACTTGGAACTGTACGGTGTCACGGACCTTGCGCTTAAGACTGACGTCTGACACCAAGCCCTGGCCAGTGTCCAGATCGGTCCGAGGTTTACCCGCGTTGTCTGGATCTCCGTTGGGGTTGGAGTCAACTACGTCAAACATAAGCAGCGCATCGTGCTTCATTGTGGGGTCGGTGTACATGGTTATGGTCTACTCCTTAACTGTTGTCAATTTCTTCAGATTGTGATGATTGAGCGTTGCTAGCCAACTCCGCCTTTTCGAAGTCGCCGTGTCGCTGCTGGTAGTAGCCGGCGATCCAGAGAGCCTGGTTGCTGGCATCGAGTCGATCAGGAGCGGCGCCCATGCGGGCATGCAGTTCTGTTAGCACTTTGCTGATGTTGGTCGCGGCCCCCTTCATTTTCTTGCGCTCTAAGGCCTTGAGGTGCTGTTGCGCCAGCGTGGAGAGCGAGTGTTCGACAGCCGATGGACTAGATGATGCTCGATCAAAAAAGCGATCAACAATCGAAGCATTAACTTCTCCTGACGCCAGGAACTGCAGTCGTTCTCGGACGGCAAACAGCCTCCCGGCCAGGTAGGCCGGATCATCCCGAGATGGATCTAGATACTGTGACAATGGTTGCTCCTTCGGTTTTGTTCTGTTGAGGATAAGACGGAAAAGGCCCAGCCGGTGCGCTGCCCGCTCCCGAGACCGACAGATCAGACAGGTGAACGGCGAATGGGGTCCGGAACGGGGGTGCGTTTGAGTGGCGTAGTGGATCTCGGCTTTAGCCCGGGTGAGTGCCTGGTTAAGTAGGCTAGGCGGTACGGCGAGCCCCATCAGAGCGGTCCTGAGCAGTGCGTCAAAGGCCCCGTGTGGCGGGTCTTCGCGCAACTGTCCCCGACTAAAGACTATTGACCCGGCCGAACGGGCCAGCGCACTCAGGGGCGGCAACGGCCAACGAGTCGATGCCGTAGCAACGTCAACAAACCACTGATTGACGTTGGACTCCACATCGTGCAGCGGGACATCGAGCCAGGAGCGCAGCATCAAGCGGGCGACGTTGCCAGAGTATGTGAGCGCATAGAACCGATCGTGCTCAATCGTCCGGCTGCTGCGCTTGAGATCGAACAGTGATCGTCGTAGCCGGGCAACTCGTTCCGGCTCGGGAGCGTCAATGGCGGCAAAATCGTACTCCTGGCCGGATTTCGCCCACCAGATGGTGGCCGTCGTGTCTTCCGTCGATCCCCACCGGTGATCATCGCGAGACGCCAGGTCATTGAAAGCTTGCACCGCCGTGACCGCACACGTTGGACAGACGGGAGCGGACTGTAGGCCACTCCCCGTGGCCCCGCGCTGAGCGGAAGGGAAGTTCCCGCTGATCAAAACCACTTGCGCCGTGGCCGTCCCGGGAACAAAACGCCCTTGAATCGCCTGCGGCAAGGTGTCCACCACTGGTCCAAAGGCACCACAGGACAAACAGGTATCCCGTCGGCCCGATCCAGACTGCAAACTGTGGGCGGCCCAGGCGGCTTGGAGTGATCGTTTGTCATGGAAAACCTCCCCGGCACCCACCTCAATGGCGATCGCGTCAACATCCAGTCGCTTCCGCCACCGGTCATCGAGTCGGGCAATGGCCGTTTCCAGGCCCGGGCTGCCGCACCTCACCCACTCCAGGTATACCTCACCGTCCGGATCACCAGATTCCACCACCCATGTCGAGAGCAGGTCGTTGAAGGCATGCCGTTTGGCGCGCGCAATGTCAGCTTGCTTCGCCGCAGCGGCTGACGATTCCTCGTTCGTGCTTTTGGGTAAGCCCAGCACAAACGCCGCCGTGTCGCAGCCCAGGAGCGGCTGGGGGTTGTTGGTGCGGGTGGCATTCGGAATGGCTGTGACTGGTGCCACCCAGCGGTTCACTAGATCACCACGCTTGTTGTGTTGTTGGTCATAAAGTGGGAGCAAACCGCAGGTCAGGGGATCGGTTTCGATTCGGAGCATGAACCCCAGAGACTTCATCGCGTACCCGGCCGGTAGTGCATTACTCGACTTATGCGACACTAGCGCCTGAAGAATCGTCATAGCTATCCTTCCACTTTGTGGCGTCCGCGGCGCGGTACGTCCATCCGCCCGTTGATGACCTGGGCGTCGAACCAGTGCGACGACTCCGTGGGGCCAGACTGATCGATGCGCAGCAGCATGATCCCCAGATCTTCACTCCACGGGATGGGCGGACGGTGGTCGGCGGGCTGGATGTCAGCGTGAAACTCACGCATCCCGAAGAATGGCGTGCTGAATGTCTGCCCTCGGGCGATGCGGCGACGAAACTGGTCACGCCACTTGGCCGGGCTTTGCTCCTCAGCCTCGGGATGTACCCAGACGTGGGCGTACACCCGGTAGTGGACATCCCGCAGCATCAGCGTCATACGTTGTTGGACCACAGTGTTCACATCGAGGTACCCGCGTTTCAGCGCGTCCGCCGTGATCGGCAACCCGGACTCATTCCGCCGTAGCGTCGCCCACTTGACCGGTGCGAGCACCTCAATCGCTTCGATGACCCACTTGAACTGGGGCTTCCAGAAAACTGCGGACAGCAACCCTTGGGCCGCCGACGGCGTCATGATCGGGTACGACACCCGCTCCGAGTTGAACTGGGGCTGCGTGAAACAGGCCCACGGGCCACTGGCTTGGACCACCACCGGGTTCTCGTGGAACTCCGGCAAGGGAACGCGACTCCACTCATGATGGTTTGCTGGTAGCGAGCCAGCCTGCTTCACCATATCGATGCCTCCTTGGTTGGTTGAGTAGGGATGACCCCACAGTCTTGGTCGTAGTGGCCGGCCCAGTGCAGGACGCCGATTCGTTCCAGGCCGATCGACACGTCGGATTGGTCTCGGTAGAGGTTCCGCGGTGGCAGCGCCACCGTGTACATGTTCAGTAGGCTCCGGTCACGGTCAGTGATCTGGTAGGCGGGGTCAGTGTCGAGACTGTCCAGCAGCGAGCAAAGCGCTTCCCGATCCGAAGCGGGACCGTACGTCGTGACGATGACTGGCATCGAATCCGAATCGATCATCCGGAAATGCGTCGCCGTCTCGGCAAAGTCGAGATGCTTCCGCGAATTCTCAACGAGGGACGTCATGCCGGTAGCACCTCGGGGTGTCCTCGCCAGTCGGTCATAATACTCAGTCATCGACGCCGGTTCGCCCAGAATGCCCCGAGGACGATCACAACCAGGGGAAACATCAACGAAGAAACTGCGCGTGAGTGCGGTGTCTGACTCATAGGTACCCGGCGGGCAGCCACCTCCCTCGGGTTGAAACACCACGACTCTGCCGAGTCGGCCCATCATTCCCTCCCGGTTGCAGCGCCCGCCACTTTGGACCAAAGAGTCGGCCGGCGCCAACGCTCGAAAGACAACCGGAAAGTCGACGTCCACTCCGGCTTCGATCACCTGAGTGGACACTAAACAGACGGGAAGACCGCTCCGCAGGCGGGATCGGACTTCCGCCAGCACCATGTGCCGATGGGCGCCGCACATCCGCGTCGAGAGGTGGAATACCGGCGCCTGCTCACCCATTCGGCCACGCACGAGGTGAAACAACAACTGAGCATCAGCCGTCGTGTTTA
>JAIRVA010000292.1 GCA_031254155.1 Propionibacteriaceae bacterium | reverse complement strand
TGTCCGCCTCGTCGATCCCGGCGACCTGGACGTTGGTCACCGAGTACGCGCCACCGGCGTCCATCGCCGTCGCTGTCGCAGGCTGGGGGACACCCGCGTTCACGCCGCTAGCGGTGTCCGCTATGGCACCGCCGTACATCACCTGGGACGCCTGCCACGCCTGCAGCGCCGCGTACACCGCGCTGTAATCCGCCGCGCCCGCACCCGCCGCCGCGGTCGTGGTCTCGCCTGACGCCCCGGCCGCGGCAAACCCTGGCGTATCCGGACCGCTGACAACGACCGGCGGCGCCCACGTCGTCCCGGGACCCGCGGGCCCGGTCAGCCCGGCCGTCCCGCCGCCGAGCGACCCGAGCACCATCACGCCCGCCAGCGCCGCACTCACCAGCCCGCCGGAGAGGATCCCCGCCCCCGGCCTCAGCCACGACCGCGGACGGCCGGGACGGCGGGCACCGGCCGGCTTCGTGATCCGCGGGTCTTGCGGACGCCGCGGTACGCGGGGATCGAGCGGCAGGGGCGGGTCGACCTCGACAACCCCCGCGGACTCCGCCGCCAACGCGGCCGCCAGGCGCTCGACCAGCGCCTCGGGGGGTTGCATCTGCGCCCGCAACCCGTGAAAAGCCTCCACTAACTCATCAGTACGTTCGTCCTTGTCAGACACGGCAGTCCTCCTTCACCAGTGCCGCGCGGAGCATGGTCCGCCCGCGCGAGAGCCTCGTCTTGACCGCCCCGGGCGCCTGGCCCAGGAGGGCCGCGATCTGCGCGATGGGCAGATCCTCGAAGTAGAACAGGTGAATCACCGTCCGGTAGTCGTCCGGCAGGGCCGTGAGCGCCCGGAAGAGGTCGTCGAACTCCTCGATCCCGACCCGGTACGCCTCCGGGGCCGCTACCTCCGGCAGCGGTCCGACGCGGGTCCGCCACGAACTGGTCGCCAGCCGCCGCGCGACCATCAGGGTGGTCCTGATGAGCCACGCCTTGCGGTGTTCCTCGTCGTGGCACACCGGCTGCTTCCGGTGGTACGTCAAGAACACCTCTTGAAAAGCGTCTTCGGCGTCGCCGCGGCAACCAGTGTGGGTGAGGCAGATGGCGTACACCATCTGTTGGTACCGCTCAACTATCTCTGTCGTATCGGACATCTCGCCTCCCGTACGGGGACCCTGCAGTGTGCCCCGCTGGTGATCATCCTGTCACAACCAACTCCCGGCAGACCGGACAAAGGTTACCGGCGCAATTCTCCCGTGGGGTCACCCGTGTCGCCTTTTCCCCGCAAATCCCGACCGAACTGACCCCCCGGCCCGCCCGCTACGCCGCGGCCCCGGCTTCGCCGAGTACCTCGAGTAGTCGCGCGGTTTCGGCGGCCATGGCCGCCCGCCCGGCTTTCACGTACTTCCGGGGGTCGGCCAGGGTCTCGTCAGCGGCCAACACCGCCCGGACCGCCGCCGTGAACTGCTTGTTGAGGTGGGTGGAGATGTTGATCTTGGTCATCCCGCTGGCGATCGCGCGGGTGAGTTCGGCGTCGGCGACGGAGGAGGACCCGTGGAGGACGAGGGGTACGGGTACCGCCGCCGCCAGCCGGGCGATCAGCGCGTGGTCGAGTTGCAGGTCGCGCTCCAGCTTCGCGTGCGACGACCCGACCGCGACCGCGAGCGAGTCGACGCCGGTCGCGGCGACAAAGGCCCGCGCGTCGTCGGGGTCGGTACGGACGCCGGCCGCGTGGACCCCGTCTTTGCCGCCCACCTCGCCCAGTTCGGCCTCGACGGCCGCGTCCAGCCGGTGGGCCGCCGCCACCACCTGGGCGGTGGTCGCAACATTGTCGGCGTACTCCAACGCCGACCCGTCAAACATCACCGAGCGAATCCCCATGTCAAACGCCTCACCGACCAACTCCAGGCGGTCGGCGTGGTCGAGGTGGACGACGACCGGCACGCTCGCCCGGGCCGCCAACTCCAGGCACCCCAGCGCGAGGGGGGCCAGCGTACCGTGGTAGTCGACGGCGTTCTGGCTGATCTGCAAGACCATGGGCGCCCGGACCGTCTCCGCCGCGGCGACCAGCGCCTCCGCGCTCTCCAGCAACGTCACGTTGAACGACCCCAGACCGCGGCGGGCCGCCCGCGCCCCGGCCAGCAAGTCCTGCATCCGTACCACCGTCATGTCCCCTCCTTGGGTAGTGTGACGTTCAGTTTATCTTGTCCGACAGGGTGTCCGGCTTGGCGCTCGTGGAGCCGGCAGCCTTGAGCGCGAAGCCTCGGGCGGTAGGTGATGGTACTATCGTTGCCGTGCCACCACCCACCGAACCCGGTCGCCGCGTGACAATGCGCGAGGTGGCCACCCGCGCGGGGGTGAGCGCGAAAACGGTGTCGCGTGTGATCAACAACGAGACCAACGTCAACGAGGCGACCCGGGCGCGCGTCCGGGCGGCGGTGACAGACCTGGGGTACGTCCTGGACGCGGCGGCCGCGAACCTCGCGCGGGTACGACGAACGTCTCGCTCCATCGCCCTGCTCATCTCCTCGGTGGATAACCCCTTCTCGGCCCAGCTTTTCCGCGGCGTGGAGACGGTCGCGACCCACCGGGGGGTCATGGTCTTCGCCGCCTCCACGGAAGAGGACCCGGCCATCGAGGACCGGCTCATCAGCGCCTTCGCCTCCCGCTTCGTCGACGGGTTCATCATCACCCCGACCGCGCAGGACCACCGGCACATCGCGAGCCTGATCGGCGCCCGAGTCCCCGTGGTGTACGTCGACCGTACCCCCGCCGGGATCGGGGCGGACGTGGTCACCAGCAACAACCGGGAGTCGGCACGTACGGCGACGGCCCACCTCATCCGCCACGGGCACACCCGGATCGGCCTCATGACCGACCACACGAGCCTCGAAACGGCCGAGGAGCGGCGTCAGGGGTACGTCGACGCGCTCGCCGCGAACGGCCTCGTACAAGATCCCGCCCTCATGGAACTGGGTGTGGCCACGCGGACGGACGCCGAGGCGGCGGCGACGCGTCTCCTGGACCTTCCGGCGCCGCCGACGGCCATCTTCGCGGCCCGGAACATCGCGTCAATCGGCCTGGTCCAGGTCTTGCGGGCGCGCGGCCTGTCCCAGACCATGGCCGTCGTGGGCCTGGACGATGTCGGGTTGTCGGACCTGCTCGACCCACCGCTCACGGTGATGGCCCAGGACGCGGTCGCCATCGGTACCCTCGCCGCCGAGCGCCTGTTCGCCCGGCTCGACGGGGATGACACGCCCCCCGACCGGTACGTCGTACCCGCGTCCCTCATCGAACGCGGTTCCGGGGAACTCCCCGTCCCCCGGTGAGCCGGACCATTGGTTGAACATCATGATGACACATTCATTGCTATGGAACGCGTACATTGTTACGGAACTGTTACACGTATCCTGTTGACTTCGGTCAGCCCGGACCCGTAGTCTGAGTCCATGACAACGCTGACATTGTCCCTCCCGTCGGTGTAGAAAGAGGTCGGCCAGTAGCTCTGGCCAGCCTGGGAGGCCCACGACAGGCGTCCGTCGGACAGTTCATATCCACTCTCTCATCAGATTAGGAATCACATGAAACGCATAATTCCTGTTACCGCCTTGGCACTGGCTGCGGCCGTTGCCCTGAGCGCGTGTTCGGGTGCGAACACCAACACTCCCAGTACGGGTACCACCGCCACGTCCACCTCGTCGGGCGCCGCGGCCGGTACCGAGATCAACGTCCTGATGGTCGGCAACCCGCAGATGAACGACCTGACGACTCTCACCGAGGCGAACTTCACCGCCAAGACCGGCATCAAGGTGAATTACACGGTTCTGCCGGAGAACGAGCTGCGCGACAAGGTCGCCCAGGACGTCGCGACCCAGGCCGGGCAGTACGATGTCGCCACCATCGGGGCGTACGAGGCCTCCGTCTGGACGGCCAACGACTGGCTGACCGACCTCCAGCCCTACGCCACGAAGGACACCACCTTCGACGTCGGCGACATCCTGCCGGCCATGTCGGGGATCCTCAGCAAGGACGGCGACATGTACGCGATCCCGTTCTACGGCGAATCCGCCTTCACGATGTACCGCAAGGACCTCTTCGACCAGTGGGGCATCACCATGCCGACGAACCCGACCTGGCAGCAGATCGCTGACATCGCCGCGCAGATCAAGACGAAGGATTCCACCATCACGCCCATCTGCCTGCGCGGCCTCCCCGGCTGGGGCGAGAACATGGCCGTCCTCGGTTCCATGATCAGCGCGTTCGGCGGCGGTTTCTTCACGTCTGACTACAAGCCGCTGCTGACCTCGGACGGGACGAAGGCGGCCGTCCAGTTCTACGTCGACCTCGTGACGAAGTACGGCGAGGCGGGGGCCTCCCAGTCCGGCTTCACCGAGTGCCTCAACACCTTCTCCCAGGGCAAGGCGGCCATGTGGTTCGATGCGACCTCCGCCGCGACGACGCTGGAATCCTCGAACTCGACCGTCGCCGGCAAGGTCGGCTACGCGGACGCGCCGAAGGACAAGCTCCGCTCCGGCTGGGTCTGGGCGTGGGCCTGGGCCGTGCCGAAGACGACCAAGCACATGGACGCCGCCTGGCAGTTCGTGTCGTGGGCCTCGTCCAAGGAGTACGAGCAACTGGCACTCGACAAGGTTGGACGCGTCCCGGATGGGAAGCGGGCCTCGACGTTCGATCTGCCCAAGTACAAGACGGCGACCGCCGCGTACTCTGACATCATGCTCGCCGCCATCGAGGCCTCCGACCCGAACAACTGCCAGGCACAGGCGTCGCCCGGACCGGGCTGCCAGTACCTCGGGATCCCGGAGTTCGCGGACCTCGGCGCCAAGATCGGGCAGGAGATGAGTGCCGCGATCACCGGCCAAGAGACGGCCGACCAAGCGTGCGAAAAGTCGCAGGCACTAGCCCAAGCCGTAGCCTCCGCCCAGTAACCCGCCCTTACGCCGTACGTGGGGGGGGGCCGGGTGACCGGCTCCCCTACGTACGCGTAAGTATGAAAACGCGCCAAATTCCGCCCCCTACGTACGCGAAAGCATGAAAACGCGGAGAATAGCGGCCAAAAAACGACCGTAAGTCCACAAACGCGGCAGAGGGCAGGGGCCACAGGTTAGAGTAGGACGCAGGTACGTAAAGGAGACACCGATGTCAACATCAACGCCCACCGCTGCCTTTGCGGCGGCCCGCGCGGACGCTGAACGCCGCGAACGGCGGCTGCGGATGCGGCGCCGCCTCCCCCTGCTCCCCGGGCTGGTCTTCCTGATCGTCGTGACCCAGATCCCGTTCGTCGTCACCATCTTCATCTCGTTCATGAAGTGGAACCTGATGAAACCGAAGGATGTCCGGTTCGGTACCCTCAAGAACTACACCACTGTCCTCGCCGACCCCCGGATGCGCGCGGCCATCCTTAACACCGTGGTCATGGTCGTGGGTTCGGTCGGGATCGCACTCATCATCGGCACCGGCCTGGCGCTGCTGCTGAACCGCAAGTTCCCGGGCCGCGGCATCGTGCGGACCCTGCTCATCACCCCCTTCCTCATCATGCCGGTCGCGGCGTCGCTCATGTGGCGGCACCTGATCTACAACCCGGTGTACGGGCTGCTGAACGGTACGCTCAACGCCATCGGCAAACTCTTCGGCCTCACCGCTCCGCAACCCGAGTGGGTGTCCTCGGCCCCCATGGTGGCCGTCATCATCGCCCTGGTCTGGACGTGGACGCCGTTCATGATGCTCATCACGCTGGCCGGCCTCCAATCACAAACCTTGGACATTGTGGAAGCGGCAAAGGTCGACGGCGCCGGCACCTTCCAGACCTTCCGCTACATCACGCTCCCCCACCTTAGGCGGTACCTCGAGCTGGCCATCGTCCTCGGCATCATCTACCTGTTGAATACGTACGACCAGGTGTTCACCATCACGGCCGGCGGGCCCGGTACGGCGACCACCAACCTGCCGTACGAGATCTATCTGACCGCCTTCCGGAAGTACGATTACGGCGAGGCCGCCGCCGCCGGCGTCCTCGTCGTCATCCTCTCAACCATCGTCGCCACCTTCGGGTTGCGCCTGCTCACCTCGCTCGCCGACACCACCCAACCGGCCAAGACCAAGAAGGAGGGCAAGAAGTGAGCGCCACCACTGCTGACAAGGCCATCCGTACCACCCGCCGGGCCGCCAGACGGCACCGCGGCGAGGGCGGGCCGCTAGGCGTCGTCGCCTGGCTCGCCGCCCTCGTCTTCATCACCCCGATCGCCTGGATGATCCTGACCGGGTTCCACCACGAGGTCGACGCGGCCACGAACCCGCCCTCGCTGTTCGCCCAACTGACGCTGGAAAACTACCAGCGGGTCATCAAGTCCAACATCCTGCCGTACCTGCTGAACTCCCTCATGGCCGCCGGCTTTTCGACGATCCTCGTCATCGTCCTCGCGCTGCCGATGGCGTACGCCACCGCCGTCAAACCGATCGCCAACCCGCGCGGACTGTTGCAATGGGTCTTGTCGACCAAGTTCCTGCCGCTGATCGCCGCGTTGGTCCCGGTCTACATCACCTTCAAGCAACTGGGCCTCCTCGACAACATCTTTGCGCTGGTCATTTTCTACACCGGTCTGAACTTGCCGATCGCGGTTTGGATGTGCCACTCCTTCCTCAGCGACATCCCGGCCGACATCATGGCCGCCGCGGAGGTCGACGGCGCCTCCCTCTTCACGATCTTGCGCTCGATCGTCCTGCCAATCTCGCTGCCCGGCATCGCCGCGACGAGCCTCATCTGCTTCATCTTCGCCTGGAACGAGTTCCTGTTCGCCCTCAACCTGACGGCAACCAAGGCCTCCACCGCGCCGATCTTCCTGGTGGGCTTCATCACCAGCGAGGGCCTGTTCATGGCCCAGCTGTCGGCGGCGGCGATCATCGTGTCGCTCCCGGTCGTGATCGCTGGCTGGGTGGCCCAGGACAAGCTCGTCCAGGGCCTGTCGCTCGGCGCGGTCAAGTGAGTACGGACAAGTTCGTAAGGAGACATCATGGTCGCGTTGACTCAGGCTAACTTGCCGCTGATCGGGGGGCGGGTGGTGGTGCCGGGGTACGACCGGGCGGCGGTCACCCCGGGGATCCTGCACTTCGGGGTGG
>JAIRVA010000286.1 GCA_031254155.1 Propionibacteriaceae bacterium | reverse complement strand
GTCGACGGCCACGACGACGGTGGAGGCGGGTCCGGTCGGTAAGACGGGCGGTCTGGCTGTGAGTAGCGGAGATTCGGCGCACGGTCTGGCCGCGGCCGCCCTCCTCCTGGTGTCGGGCGCGGTGCTCCTCGTGGTCGTCCGTCGACGCCGGTCCAACTGAGTGCCGGAAGTGGGTGCCCCGTCGTCTTCGTGACGGCGGGGCACTGGCCGTGACCGGATAGTACCGTGTCCTGCAACCAGAATCTCGGGGAGGAGTAACAGCGGGAGGAGTGGATTCTGGTGGCCGAGGGGAGCCGTCGGGTCGTGTCGTTTCATCCGCTCCGCCGCAACCGCCCTCCGGACGGGTGACACCGTCTCGCACCCGTACCCTATTCCGACGGGACCCGGCAGCAGGTGCGAAACCATGTCGGGGAAATCCGAAGTTCCGGCGACACCGTTTCGCACCCGTACCCATCACTGGCCGCAACGGACGACTGGTGTGAAGACGTGTCGTCGCCCCACCCGGTGGGCCCTCCCGGGGGTAGCGGCACCGTGGATCCGGGCGCCGGCCCCGACTGGCCCCGCCCGTACCCTGGGCGCCCGCGAAAGCATGAAAACGCGCCACAAGGGCGACGGTCATCCCGTAAACGACGGCTCGGCCCGCTAGCGGGCCGGTCTACACGAGGCTAAGGGTGATCGTCGTACACACCGACACCGACTGACCTGGCCCGGGGTCGGTGGTGACGGCGAGACCCAGCGAGATACCGATCATGCTGGCGTTCTTTTCCGTGACGCTGCCGAACCCGGCCTGGCCAAGGAGGCTGCGGGCGGTGGCACGGGTTTTGCCCTTGACATCGGGGATGGCCGCCTTGGGCGGATCGCCCTGGACAACCAGGTTGATGGTGTCGCCGAGGTACCCGGTCCCGTCGGCGGGGCTCTGGTCCACCACCGTGCCGGGTGCGACCGCGCAGTCGTACCCGCCGCTCGAGTCGGCCGTGGTGACCGCGACCGCGAAGCCAGCCGCCTCGAGGGCGGACTTGGCGGCGTCCACGGCCTGGGTCTTGACCGACGGGATCGCGATCGGTTGGCGGCCCTTGGAGACCACGAGGTCGATGGCGGTGTTGCGCTGAAGCATGTCCCCCGGGGCGTGGGTGGCGCTGATGACGAGACCCGTGGCGACGCTTTCGCTCCAGTCCTCGGTCGTCGTACCCACCGCGAGATTGGCGTTGAGAAGCGCAGTTTCGGCGTCGGCAACGGGCAGGCCGACGACGGTCGGCATGGCGTACCGCTCCTGGCCCTTCGAGACGAACGCCGTGACCGGGCTCTCCCGCTTCACGCGGGCGCCTCCCGCCGGGTCCGTCCGGATCACGAGCCCCGCCGCCACGGTCTCGGAGTACTCCTGGAGCGCCTCGAACGTCAGCCCGTCGGCTTCGGTGAGGGTCCGGGCGTCCAACTCGGTCTTGCCGGTGATTTCGGGGACGTGGGTCCACCGGCCGACAAAGGCGTACCACGCGCCGTAGCCGCCAGCGCTGAGGAGCGCACCGATGATGACAAGGATCAAGACGAGAAGCCACCAGCGGCGCCGCGGTGGCCGTCCGGGCGGGGCCTTGGTGAGCTTGGCGGTACCCGCCGCTCCCGCCCCGGTTCGTCCCTCGGGGGTGCCGGCGGGTCGGGTCGGCCCGTTGCCCGCGGGTTCCCCACGCCGGCGACGCTCGGGGGTTGTCCGCTCCTTGGCGGGCCCGGGTACGACCGTCGGCGCGACGGGGGTCCGTTCGGGTTCGCCCGTCCGTCCGGAAAACTCATCGACGAGCGCGGCGTCGTGGAGCCGCCCGGCCTCCAGGGCCTGGCGCGCCTTGGCGAGCTTTTCCTCGAGAACGCGGCCGTTGGCCGGGCGGCGGGCCGGGTCGCGCGAGGTACAGGCCACGACGAGGGCGTCGACGTAGTCGGGGATGCGGGCGCGTGCCTGGCCCACGAGGGCCCGCGACGGGGGCGGGATGTCTTCGTGGACGTGCTTGTACAGCACGGCGCTGAGGTCTTCCCCGGTGTGGGGCTTCTTGCCGGTCAGCATCTCGTACAAGACGATGCCGAAGGAGTAGATGTCGGAGGCCACCAGCGCGCTGCCGGACTGCGGGATCTCGGGCGCGATGTAGCTCATTGTCCCCATGATCAGGCCCTGGGACGCGGTCGACGTCTGTTGGGTGATGGATTTCGCCAGGCCGAAGTCCGTGATTTTGACCCCGCCATCGTTCGTGATCAGCACGTTTTCCGGCTTGATATCCCGGTGGATGATGGTCGCGTCGTGGGCCGCCGCGAGGGCCTTCGACATCTCGTGCGCGTACGTCAGCGCGAGCGCCGCGGGCAGGGGTGCCGACGACGAGATGATCGAACGGAGGGACTGCCCGTGGATGTACTCCATGACGATGTACGCCCGGTCGCCGGTGCGGCCCTGGTCGAAGACGGCGACAATGTTAGGATGTGACAGGATCGCCGCCGCCCGGGCCTCGCGGTCGAACCGCTTGACGTAGTCCGGGTCGCCGGAGAGATCCGAATGAATGATCTTGACCGCGACCGTCCGCCCGAGGCGGCGGTCGATCCCGCGGTAGACGACGGCCGTACCACCGCGGCTGATCTTGGCCACGATCTCGTACCGCCCGCCCAGGACAGAGCCGATGAGGCTGTCGCCCTGGCTGACGGACACGTCGGCTCCTTTCCCGCGGTGGTCATGATAATCCATAGTTGAGTGTAGGAGAATACCAGGCCCGCCGTGGCGAGGCGCACCGGGACTTGGGCGGAACGGCACCGGCCGACGCGCTAGTGTTGGTCTCATGACACCCCAGTTTGCGCCGCCGGACCGCCTCAGGCGGGCGCGGGTGTGCGTGGTCGCACCAACGCCGGGCGAGGCCTGGCGGGGGTGGTGCCAGACGGTGTTTTCGGCCGGTACGGGAATGATCGTGGTTCCTGGCAGCCCCGGGGTGGGGCCGTGGCTCGCGGTGGCGCGGACCGTCGCCGGGCGGCGGTTGGTGGCGGTGGCTGAGCCCGCGCCCGTGGGTACGCTGGCGGACGTCGTCCATCTGGGCGAACCGGCCCACGCGGCCGCGTGGCCCGGCCGGTTGTGGGGCTGTACGGTGACAAGCGTCGCGGACGCAGTGGCGGCCCGGGCGGCGGGCTGCGCGTACCTCGTGGTGGCCGTGGCGCCCCCGGGGCTCCTCGAAGCGGTCCGGGCCGCCACCGCCGGGCCGTTGTTCGCGGCGTGCCGTACCGGCGTCGAGGTGGGCGACGTCATCGCGCGCGGCGCCGAACGCTTGTGGCTGGAGGCTCCCGCCGCCTCCGACATTCGACAATGGTCCAACTGGCTTCGCGGGGCCGGCCGGGCCGCCCGACCAGAAAGGCGAGACTGATGAGACTCGACCCCCAACAACCCTTGAACGCGGCCTTCCGGACCGCCGTCCAGGCGCGCCTCGACCACTTTATGGCCACGCAGCGCGACCTGTTGGCGCTCACCGGTAACCGGCTCGACCCGGTCTGGGAGCAGGTCCAGCATTTCACCCGCGGCGGCAAGCGGATTCGGCCGGCCTTTTGTTATTGGGGGTACGTGGCCGCGGCGGGCGCCGACGCGGAACCGCCGCAGGCGATCATGGACATCGCCGCGAGCCTCGACCTCCTGCACCTGTCGGCCCTCGTCCACGACGACCTCATCGACGACTCCGATGTCCGGCGCGGCGGGCCGGCCGCCCACCGCTTTTTCGAGTCTTTCCACCGCGACCGGGGGTGGCAGGGCGACTCCCGGCACTTCGGGAACAGCGCGGCGGTGCTGCTGGGCGACCTGCTGTTCACCTGGTCCATGGCGATGGTCGAGCAGGCGACGATCACCGGCGAGCGGCTGAAGCGGGCGCGGCCGTACCTCGACGCGATGCGGTCGGAGGTCCTGGCCGGGCAGTTCCTCGACCTCATTCACCAGACCCGGCCCTCGGTGAGCGACGACTGGCAGGCCAACGCCCGCCTGGTCATGGAGTTCAAGACCTCGAAGTACACCGTGTCCCGCCCCGTCCAGATCGGGGCCGCCCTCGGGCTCGCGGGGGACGACATCCAGCAGGGACTGGGGTCATTCGGCGCCCACGTGGGCGACGCCTTCCAGATGCGGGACGACCTGCTCGGCCTCTTCGGCGATCCCGAGGTCACGGGCAAGCCGGCCGGCGACGACATCCGGGAGGGCAAGAAGACCGTCATCATCGGGTACGCGCTGCAACAGGCGTCGGCGAGCGATGCCGAGCGGCTGCTCGGGATGCTGGGCAACCCGGACGTGAGCGAAGCGGACATTGACGAAGCCCGCCGGATTCTCACCGACTCGGGCGCGGTCGAAGCGACCGAGCGGGCCATCGTGTCCGAGGCAGCGACCGGGATGCGGTACCTCCACCGGCTCGACCTGAGCCCGGAGGGCACGTACGCGCTCATGGCCCTCGTCCACGCCGCCGTGGAGCGGACCGCATGAGTGGTACGGTGGCCGACCTGCTCGCCCGGGCGGAGCGGCCGCTGGTGTCGTTTGAGTTCTTCCCGCCGGCGGATGACCGCGCCGAGGCCCAGTTGTGGCAGACCCTCGAGGAGCTCATCCCGCTCCGGCCCGACTTCGTGTCCGTGACCTACGGTGCGAACGGCTCGGGGCGCGAGCGGACGCTGGGGGTGACGAAGCGGCTCGCGGCGACGACCCAGCGGACCATGGGGCACTTGACGTGTGTCGGGCAGTCGGCGGCCGCGATCGGCGCCGTCGTCGACGCGTACGCGGAGCACGGAGTCCGGCACATCCTCGCCATCCGGGGCGATATGCCCGGCGGGCCGGCGGTACCGTGGGTACCCCACCCGTTGGGGCCCGCGAACGCGACCCAACTGGTCGGGCTGATCCGCGACCGGGGCGACTTTTGCGTCGGCGTGGGGGCCTTCCCGGACCCGCACCCCTCGCGGCACGACCCGGCGCTCGACGCCCGCCTGCTGAAGGAGAAATGGTTGGCCGGGGCGAGTTTCGCGATCACGCAGCTATTCTTCTCGGTGCGGGCGTACGTCGAACTGGTGGACCGGGTCCGGTCAATCGGGTGCGATATCCCGGTCATCGCGGGTCTCATGCCGATCACGCAACTCTCGCAGGTCCAACGCTTCGCCGAACTCTCGGGGGCCGCGATTCCGGCCCCCGTCCGCGAGCGGCTGGAGGCCCGGGCGGGCGACCCGGCAGCCGTCCGGGCGACCGGGATCGCCGTCGCCACCGAGTTGGCCCAGCATCTGGTCGCGGCGGGTGCGCCGGGGTTGCACTTCTTCACCCAGAACCGTTCGCGGGCGACCCTCGCCATCTGGGAGAACCTGCGGGCGGCTCACACCGTCCAGTAGCGTCCCTCCAACCCCGTGCGCCACTGCCCGGCGTGGCCGACATCGACGACGACAAGGGCCTGCGTCGGCCGGGTGAGACCAACGTAGAGTGTCCGCGCCCCGCTCGCCTCGGCGCCGACGATGCCGTCGGGATCCACCACCACGACGCCGTCGAACTCCAGGCCCTTGGCCGAGACCGGGTCGAGGAGGACCACCCGGGGGTCGGCCGGCAGGGCGGTGGCGACCGCCGCCGGGTCCCCGGCCAGGACGCCCACCGTACCGTCGAGCTCAGCGAGCAGGCGGGTGACCTCGTCCGCGACGACCGCTCCAACGTCAGCGGGCGAGGCGACGACGACGCGGGGCCGGACTCCCGTCGAGCGGACAGCTTCCGGGATGTCGGTCAGCGGGTCGACGGACCGGATGTACGCGGTCGCCAGGTCGTAGGCCTCCTTGGGCGAGCGGTAGTTCGTCGAGAGCCGGAACTCGCGGTGCGGGCGGGAGCCGACCATGTGGGTGACCGCCCGTCCGGACTCGGCGGGATCGGGCCAGCTTGACTGGGCCGGGTCGCCGACGATCGTCCACGAGGCGCCCGCGCCACGGCGCTGGAGCATCCGCCACTGCATGGGCGTGATGTCCTGGGCCTCGTCGACGAGGATGTGGGCGTAGGTTTCGTGGGGTACGCCCGACTCCGGGGCCCGGGTGTCGGTCAGACGCTCGGTGAGAGTGACCACTTCCGCCATCCCGTCTGGCAGGAACAGGGGTTCGGCATCGTCGGTGGCGGGAGCGGGGCCGAGCAGGTGGGCCAACTCGTCGAGCAGGGGGATGTCGCCGACCTGCCACCGGCCCGGGTTGATGGCGGAACTGAGCGCCGCCGCGTCCGACTCGCTCAGGCGGC
>JAIRVA010000274.1 GCA_031254155.1 Propionibacteriaceae bacterium | reverse complement strand
AGTTGGGGCATGCTGGTGGTACCTGCCTGCCTGCTCGTCTTGCTGCTCGCCATGACCCAGTTCAGTGTGCGGGTCGACGTCTTCGGCCTCACGGTCCGGTCGGCGCTGGGGTGGCCCCGCGCGTACATCCCGGCGGACGAGATTGAGCGCGCCGACGTGGTCGAGGTGAACCCGTTCGCCGAGTTCGGCGGCTGGGGCTGGCGGGTGGGCCGGAACGGCCGGACCGGGGTCGTCCTGCGGACCGGACCGGCACTCCAGGTCACCCAGAGCGGCGACCGCTGCTTCGTCATCACGGTGGACGACGCCGGGACGGCGGCGGCCCTGCTGAACACGTACGCCGGGAGGGCCCGCTAGACTGGTAGCAACTTTGGGCCGGGGAGGGAGTCGTGGCGGGTGGAGTGATACTGGTCTTCGTGGTGCTGGCGGTCGTCCACCTTGTCGCCTGCGCCACGGCGAAGGAGTCACTGCGCCGCGCGACCAAGCCCCTACTCATGCCCGTCCTCGTGGTCTTCTACCTGGTCGCCGCATCGCCGGTGTCACCGTTGGTCGTCCTCGCCCTGGGCCTGGCCACCGTCGGCGATGCGCTGCTCCTGGGCCAGACGAGCCGGCGGTTCTTCCTGGGCGGGGTGGCGTTCGTGCTTGGCCACGGGTTGTACGTCGCCCTGTTCCTGCGGGGAGTCCCGCTCCGGGGCTGGGCCGGCCTGGTCGCGGCGGTGGTGGTCCTCGTCAGCCTCTGGGTGTACGCGAAGGTTCGGGCCGGGCTGGGCGGCCTGCTGCCCGGCTTCATCGCTTACTTCGCCCTCCTCACCGCGCTGTGTGTCGCCGCGTACGCCCGTTTCGCCGCCCTCGGCTGGGCCTGGTTCCCGGCTATGCTCGGCGCCGCCGCGTTCTACGTTTCCGACACCTTGCTCAGCCTGGACCGCTACGACCGGCCAGTACGGCACGGTACGTTCTGGATCATGGCGACGTACTGTCTCGCCCAGTCCCTGATCGTCGCCAGCTTCGCCTGGGCATAGGTTCATTTACGAACCTACACGAGCGCGCCCACCAGGGCGGTGAAGGCCGGGGCGAGGACGAGGGCGGGCAGGAGGTCACCCACGGGGACAGGTTTGAGCCCGATGAGGCGGATGCCGAGCCCCAGCAGGATGACGCCGCCGGTCGCGGTGAGGGCGTCGATCTCACCAGGGGAGAGGAAACTGCCCGCCGCCGCCCCGAGCAGCGTCAGAAGGCCCTGGTAGAGGGCGACGGGGATAATCGAGGCCACCACGCCCACGCCGAAGGTGGCGGCGAAGGCGGTGGCCGCGAAGCCGTCCATGAGCGACTTGACCAGGAGTTGTTGCGGCCCATCGCCGAGTCCGTCGGAGAGCGAGCCGAGGATGGCGAGCGGGCCGACGCAGAAGATGAGGGTCGAGGTGACCGCACCCTCGACGAAGCGTGAGCCCTGCTCGCGGGCGGCCACCCTGGCCCGTACCTTCTCCGCCAAACCGTCCAGCCGGTCCTCGATACGGATGAGCGAGCCGATGATCCCGCCGACGAGCAGCGCCGAGAGGACGACCAGCAGGGGTGCGTTAGGGCCAACCTGGTCGCTGAGGGCCGGTGACAGCCCGCCGGCGATGGACGAGCCGGCGATCACGAGGGTGAAGAGTCCGAGCGCAACGGTGACGAGGGAACGTGTCCGTTCGGGGAAGCGGTGGCCCATGAGGAGGCCGAGACCGCACCCCGCCGCGATGGCGACGACGTTGATAACCGTACCGATTCCCGGGAACATGCCCTCTAGTCAAGCACGTCGCGCTGCTGCAGCGCCGCCGGCGCCGCGACGTGGGCGCGACTTTGTGGGCTACCGCCGGGGGTGCTATGGTTAAGCGCTGGAAAGTCCTGGCGGGTTGCCCGAGCGGCCAATGGGAGCAGACTGTAAATCTGTCGGTGTAAACCTACGGAGGTTCAAATCCTTCACCCGCCACCTACCCACGATGAGGGCCGGGCCAATCGCCCGGCCCTCATCGTATTCGCGGCGGTATTTGGCGGAATGGCCCGTTCTCGTGTATCTTTGACTCGCTTGCCCCTATAGCTCAGTCGGTAGAGCGTCTCCATGGTAAGGAGAAGGTCTGCAGTTCGATTCTGCATGGGGGCTCTTGTCTGATCAGGGTTGACTTGGTCAGACAGTGGCGGGATAGCTCAGTCGGTCAGAGCGAGCGGCTCATAATCGCTAGGTCGCGGGTTCAAGTCCCGCTCCCGCTACTGGGAAATGTTCGAGGATCGGAGAGGACGATGGCGAAGAAACAAGGCGAGATCCGCCCCAAGATCACTTTGGCGTGCACAGAGTGCAAAGAGCGCAACTACATCACCAAGAAGAACCGCCGGAACGACCCCGACCGCATGGAACTCAGCAAGTTCTGCCCGCGCTGCCGCAAGCACGTCGCGCACCGCGAGACCCGCTGACCCCTCGCCCTGGTGGTTTCTTCCTCTCGCGCCTGAGGGTGCGAACCGCTGTTGACAAGGCAGTTGTGAACTGTGTCTTCGTGAGGAAGCTATGACCATTCAACTTATCCCGATTCCCCCGGTTGGTCGCACGTCCGATTCTGGCCACGGGTGGTTGTACGAGGCCGTCGCCACCATCGACCGGGCCATCAGCGCGGAGCTGGGCTCTGCCGACGCCGCGCGGTCGGCCCAGGCCAGCGTCGTCGAGCGGGCCAACGAGACAACCGAGACCAAGCACTGGGTGTTGGCCGTTGACGATGCCGATCCGCGCGTCGGCCTGGCGTGGGCCTTCGTCGGCCTCCCGGTGCTGGGCGACCTCGAGAAAGCGTACGCGGGGGTGTCGGTCCTCCCGGCCCAGCGGCGTCAGGGGCTCGGTACGGTGTTGCTGGAGTGGTGCGAGACGGTGGTCCGCGATGCCGGGCGGCGGCTGGTCCTCGTCTGGTCACAGTACGCCGGCGTCGAGGACCACGCACCGTACGTGACAGGCCCGACCGGTGCCGTGGCACCGGCGTCAGCCGGCGTCGCCTTCGCGCTTCACCGGGGGTTCCACCTGAAACAGGCCGAACGCCGCTCCTGCCTGGAACTGCCGATGGATCCCGGCGTGTTCGCCCGGCTCGACGCCGACGCCCAGGCTCACAGTGGTGGCTACCGTTTTCACACCTGGGACGGGGTGATCCCGGACGAGTGGCTGGAACCGGTTGGCCGGCTCCGACAAGCCTTTGCCCAGCAGGCACCGGCGGGCGGGGTCGAGTGGGACGACGACCCGTGGGACCGCGCGCGGGTCGAGCGGATGCTCGACGACTACCGGCAGGCGGGCCGGTGCTACCTGGTGACCGCGGCCGAGTGCGTCGCCACCGGGGAGTTGGTCGGTCTCACGGAGTACACCTGGCCCGACGATCCCGGCTGCCCGGTCGCCTGGCAGTGGATGACGCTGGTCTTGCCGGATCACCGGGGGCACCGTCTGGGCCTGGCCATGAAGCTCGCCAACACGGCCGGACTGACGCGTCGGGCGCCGCAACTCACGCTGGTCCTCACGGAGAACGCCCACGAGAACGCACCCATGTTGGCCATCAACGTGGCGATGGGTTTCCGCCCGGCGGGCGGTAGTGCCATGCTGGCCAAAGAGCTGGGTTAACAGCCGTCGCCCGTCCCGGTCACACTCCGGGAGCGGTGACGAAGATCGTGGCGGAACCGGTCGCCCAGACGTCTTCCCCGAAGGGGATGAGAACGGCCTCGCCGGTCAGCAGGTCCACGCCGGAGTCGCCGTGGCGCAGGTGGGCTTCGCCGTCGACGACCAGGGCGATCCGGAGCGAATCGGTCCGCGGTACGGCGAGGGGCTCGCTCGACAGCTCCCCGCGCCAGAGGGCGAACTCGGGCGTCGGGGTGAGGTAGCGGGTGAACCCGCCGTCGTCCACGGTCTCCACGGGCGCGGCCACGCAGGGGGTGAAGTCCACGACGGAAATCAACTCGTCGACGTTGATGTACTTAGTGGTCAGGCCGCCGCGCAGGACGTTGTCGGAACACGCCATGACCTCAATACCGACTCCGCCGAGGTACGAGTGCAGCGTCCGCGTCGGCAGGAACAGACCCTGGCCGGGGGAGAGGTGGAGCCGGTTGAGCATCAGCGCGGCGAGGATGGAGGGCTGCTGCGGGAAGTACCGGCCCAGTTCCAGGGCCGTCCGCGCGAACAGCCCGAGGTCCGACTCGTCCTCCGCCGCGGCCGGGGCGAGGCGTAAAACCTCGTTGACGTGATCGGGATGGTCCTGGCTCAGGATGTCCAGGAAGACCTCGGCGATCGCCGCCGGTCCTTTCCGCTTGCTCAGCGGGCCAATGACCGAGTCGAAGGACTCGCTCACGCCGAGGCGCCGGAACAGGTCCACGGTGAGAAGGGGGTCGCGGAAGCCGCAGAGGCCGTCGAACTCGGTCAGCGCCACGAGAATCTCGGGCTTAGGCCAGGTGTCGCGATAGATACGGTGGGGGGCGTCCAGGGGGATCTTCGCCTGGTTTTCCCGCGCGTACCCTTCCTCGGCCTGCTCGCGGTTCGGGTGGGCCTGCAGCGACAGGGGATGGTCGGCGGCGAGGATCTTCATCAGAACGGGGTAACGGTCCCCGAACGCCCGGTACGTCCGGTCGCCCACCCACTCGGGGTGGTCATGCAGAACCTGGTCAAGGCTCGCACCATCGACCGTGGCGGGAGCGAGCGGATGCGCGCCTAGCCAGTATTCCGCCTGCGGCTCCCCGGTCGGCCGGTGGCCGAGCAACTCGGGGATAGCCGTCAGCGAGCCCCACGCGTAATCACGAATCTGGCCGGTGAGATGCAGCATGTCATCCTTTCGTCGGTGGTTCGACGACTTTGTCCCTCGGGAACCGTACGGGCTCCAGTCTACTCGACCAAACCGCGTCGCGGAGACTTGAGGCACGCCGCTAAATGATCCTGGCCCCGGCTCCCTTCGCCGGTACGATGGCCCTATGACCCTGGAAGCCACCACCACGATGCCCGAACTCACCGATCTGGAGAAGGGCGTGCTCGACTTTGAGCGCCAATGGTGGAAGCTGCCAATGGCTAAGGAGCAGGCGATCCGGGAGACGTTTGACCTGTCCGGTCCGCAGTATTACCAGTTGCTCAACACCCTCATTGACCGGCGGGAAGCACTGGCGGCCGACCCGTTGCTGGTGAAGCGGTTGCGCCGGTTACGGGCGGGGCGACGTGAGCAGCGTTACGCCACGTACGCCCAGAGCGAGGTCCGCTGACGGTCGTCGTGGGGCGCGGGTAGAGAGCAGAGAAAAATAGGCGTAATCTTGGTGTCGATGTCCGAAGCAGGGTAAAATCGACGCCATGTCTGACAACCGTACCCCGGAGTGGGACGCGTACGACGCATCTCATCCGGCCGCCCCGAGTGGCGAGTCGGCGGATTCTATCGCCCAGAGCGCTGTTCAGCGAGTGCGCGACGGCAGCCCGCGCCGGGGCATCCCGGTCAAGAAGCGGCACCGCGGTCTTAAGATCACCCTCATCGCGGTCCTCGCAGTGGTGCTGGCGATGGGGGGCGGCCTGGCGTACGCCTGGTATGACCTCAACAGCAAGATCCACCAGGTACCCGTTGATCCCTACCTGCCCACCATCAGCCGGCCGCCGACCAGCACGCCGACGGCGACGGTGAAGTACCCCGGCGATCCTTTCGCGGGCCGGGCGATGAACATCCTGGTCATGGGTACCGACTCGCGCGAGGGCGCGAACGCGGGCATCTCGGCTGACGATCCCGGCGGCGCCCGTGCGGACACGACCTTCATTGCTCACGTTTCCGCCGACCGGACCCGCGTCGACATCGTGTCTATCCCCCGGGACCTGCTCATCGTCATCCCCCAGTGCTTGGGCCCCAACGGGAAAGTCATCCCTGAGGCCGGGTGGGGGAACCAGGAGTTCAATGCGGCCTACGCGTGGGCGTATCAGGAAGGCGACACCTCCACCGGCGCGGCCTGCGCCATCCGGGCGACCGAGGCCCTCACCAACGTCCGGATCGACGCGTACGTCGTCATCGACTTCATGGGTTTCGTGAACGTCGTCGACGCGATCGGAGGGATTGACGTGACGCTCCTCTGCCCCATGAAGGCCAAACAGGCCGGGGTCAATCTGCCCGCGGGGGTGAGTCATCTGGACGGGATGACGGCGGTGGGGCTGGCTCGCGCCCGGACGGGCTCGGCGGGGGTGGGCGACGGTTCCGACCTGTCCCGCATCCGGCGTCAGCACGCCCTGTTCAACGCGATCTTCGACAAGGTGTTCGCGATGAACTACGTCACGGACTTCCCGAAGCTGTACAGCCTGGTACGGTCCGTGCTGGAATCGATCCAGACCGACATCGGGGACCTGGCGGGGATCGCCGGTCTTGCGTACTCCCTCAAGAATTTTGATACTTCACAGATAAACTTCGTCACGGTGCCGGTACATACGGCCGCCAGCAACCCGAATCGGGTGGATCTGAGCAAGCAGCAGGCGAAGCCGTATTTTGACGCTCTCCAGAACGACACGCCGCTCCCGTCGAGTACCACGGCTGCCCCCGCGCAAACGGCGGTCGCGCCCCCGGGTGGTGAGACCACCGCGCCGCCAGTCGATCCGGCGGCGACGACCGCCCCCGAGACCACGGCGCCGGTGGAGTTGCCACCCGCCGCAATCCAGACCGCGTACGACTGCCAGTTCTAGTCCTGACCGAGGGGGTAGACCGGGACGACGTACCCCGTCGCCTCCAGTTTGCCCAGGTCCAGGACGCTCAACCGCGGCCGGGGCGCGATGGGCGTCTTACCGGCGTAGTACGTTTCGGTTGACACCGGGGTGACAGCATCGGCCGACCGCCCGTGGGCCACGAACACGGCCTGGGCGATATCCGCCCAGCTGACCGGGTCACCGCCGTCGGTACAGTTGTACGTCCCGTACGGTGCCCCCGTCTCCAGGAGATGCTTGATCGCCTGGGCGAGGTTGGCGGCGTGCGTGAGACGCCCGATCTGGTCGGCCACGACGGTGGGGGAGATGCCCCGCTCCGCGAGATCGCCCATGATGCGCAGGAAGTTGCGCCCGTCACCGACGACCCAGCTCGTTCGCAGCAGGTAGTGACGAGGGACGAGGCCGACCGCGAGATCGCCGGCGGCCTTGGACTGCCCGTAGACGGAGAGCGGCGCGAAGTCGTCCGTCTCGGTCCACGGCGTCTTCGTACCGTCAAACACGTAGTCAGACGAGATGTGGACTAACCGCTGACGGTGGGTGAGGGCGAGCTTGGCGAGGGTGGCGGGGGCGACCGCGTTGGCTTTCCAGGCCCCGGTCCGGCCTGCCGGGGTCTCGGCGGCGTCCACGTTGGTCCAGGCGGCGGCGTTGATCAGCGTGTCGTACTCGTCCCACGGGAACGCTGCCACCTGGGCGTCGTCGGTCAGATCCAGTTCGTCGATGTCAATGCGGCGGGCGTCGGGGAACAAGGGTGCGAGCGCCCGGCCCAGCTGTCCGTTGCCACCCAGGATGAGAGTCTGCTTCCGCGTGATCCGCTTCGCGCCGGCCAAGAAAGGGTGCTGGCGGTCTTTGTCCGAGATCTCGGCCTCGGCGAGCGGGATCGGCCATGGGATGGCGACGGTCGGGTCGGCGAGGTTGAGGTACGCGTACTGTGGGATCATGGCCTCACTCCAGTGGGCGTTGACCAGGTAGGAGTACGAGACGGCGTCCGTCAGTGTCTGATAGCCGTTGGCGACCCCGCAGGGGACGAACACCGCCACCGATTCGTCCACCTCGGTGGTGAAAACGGTGCCGAAGGACGGGCCCTCGCGCAGGTCGACCCAGGCCCCGAAGAAGCGCCCCGTCGCCGCCGTGACGAACTTGTCCCAGGGCTCGGCGTGGATGCCTCGCGTCGTCCCCCGGGTGGCATTGAAGCTCATGTTGTTCTGGACGGGGCCGAAGTCGGGTAGACCGAGGGCCGTCATCTTCTCGCGCTGCCAGGTCTCTTTGAACCAGCCGCGGTTGTCACCGTGAACGTCGAGGCGGACGACGAGGAGACCAGGGATCGAGGTGGTGGTGATGTCCATGTCGTTCCTCACTGGCCTTGCTGGGCGTACTTGGCCTCGGTGGCGGCCTTGGCGTCGTGCCACCAGGCCTCGTGCGCCTCGTACCACGTGATCGTCGCGGCGAGGCCCTCGCTGAAGGAGCGGTACTGCGGCGCCCAGCCCAGTTCCGTCCGCAGCTTGGTGGAGTCGATCGCGTACCGCAGGTCGTGGCCGGGCCGGTCGGCGACCAGGTCGTACGCGTCTGCCGGCCGGCCGAGGAGGCGCAGGATCTCCTCAATGACCTCGCGGTTGTTCTTCTCGCCGTCGGCGCCGATGAGGTACGTCTCGCCGATCCGCCCGCGCGTCAGAATCGTCCAGACGGCGGCGTTGTGATCGTCGACGTGGATCCAGTCGCGGACGTTGGCCCCCGTGCCGTAGAGTTTCGGGCGGCGCCCGGAGAGCACGTTCGTGATCTGGCGGGGGATGAACTTTTCGATGTGTTGGTACGGGCCGTAGTTGTTCGAGCAGTTCGAAATCGTCGCCTTGACGCCGAAGGAGCGCACCCACGCCCGGACCAACAGGTCGGAACCGGCCTTGGTCGAGGAGTACGGCGAGGACGGGTTGTACTGGGTCGCCTCGGTGAAGCGGGCAGGGTCGTCCAGCTCGAGGTCGCCGTACACCTCGTCGGTCGAGATGTGGTGGTACCGCGTCCCGTGCCGCCGGACCGCCTCCAGGAGGGTGTACGTACCCACGAGGTTCGTGGTGACGAACGGGGAGGGGTCGAGGAGCGAGTTGTCGTTGTGCGACTCGGCGGCGAAGTGAACGACCGCGTCGGCCTGGCCCACCAGCGAGTCAACCAGCGGCGCGTCGCAGATGTCGCCCACGACGAGGCGGACCCGGTCGGCCGGCAGGTCGTCGAGCGAGTGGGCGTTGCCGGCGTACGTCAGCTTGTCGAGCACGACGACGGCCGCGTCGGTGTGGCCCAAGACCCAGCGGACGAAATTGGTACCGATAAAACCGGCGCCGCCGGTCACGAGAACAGTCTTCATGAGAAGATATGCTAGTCGAAACACCGTCGAACTATCGAAGACAGGAGCCTGATGAAGGGAATCATCCTCGCGGGCGGGGCAGGGACGCGACTGCACCCCCTGACTCTCGGATCGAGCAAGCAAATGTTGCCCGTCTATGACAAGCCCATGATCTACTACCCCCTGTCAACCCTGATGCTGGCCGGGATCCGCGACATTCTGATCATTTCGACCCCCATGGACTCCCCGGCCTTCCAGCGCCTGCTGGGCGACGGTTCCCAGTTCGGCATCTCGCTCACGTACACGATCCAGCCCTCGCCGGACGGACTGGCGCAGGCCTTCATCCTCGGCCGGGATCACGTGGCGGGGGAGAAGTCGGCACTCATCCTCGGCGACAACCTGTTCTCCGGGCCGGGCCTCGGAACACGGCTGCGGGACCTGACGGCGATTGAGGGCGCGGCGGTCTTCGGCTACTGGGTGTCGGACCCGACGGCGTACGGTGTCGTCGAGGTGGACGAGAGCG
Organism: Propionibacteriaceae bacterium; assembly: GCA_031254155.1. Classification (GTDB taxonomy): domain Bacteria; phylum Actinomycetota; class Actinomycetes; order Propionibacteriales; family Propionibacteriaceae; genus WQYJ01. The sequence continues at coordinate 8,607 of JAIRVA010000274.1, read as the reverse complement.
GCAAGGCCGTCACCATCGAGGAGAAGCCGGCCGAGCCGAAGTCCAACTGGGCGGTCCCCGGGCTGTACTTCTACGACGAGCGCGTGTGCGACTTCGCGGCCGCACTGAAGCCCAGCGCCCGCGGTGAACTGGAGATCACCGATCTCAACCGCGTCTACCTGGAGCGGGGCGAGCTCGCGGTGTCGCTCCTGCCGCGCGGGACGGCCTGGCTCGACACGGGGACTTTCGACTCGCTGGCCGACGCCGGCGACTTCGTACGGACGGTCCAGAAGCGCCAGGGACTCCTTGTCGGTTCCCCGGAGGAGGTCGCCTGGCGCCACGGGTATATCACGACGGAGCAGATGCTCATCCAGGCCGACCAACTGGGCAAGTCGGGGTACGGGGACTACCTCCGGGCCGCCGTCGCCCGTGGGGCCCGGGTGGCGTGAGGGACCGGAATGGACGAGTCGGATCTCCGGGAACTACAGCTGGCCACCTTGGGGATACTCAAGGACGTGCGCGATGTCTGCGCGCGCCACGGGATCCGGTTCTACCTGGCGTACGGCACACTCATCGGCGCGATCCGGCACCAGGGTTTCATCCCCTGGGACGACGACATCGACATCATGATGATGCGCGAGGACTACGAGCGCCTGTTCGCCGTTCGAGACGAACTGGGCGAGAACTACATCGTTCAGGACTACCGGACGACGCCGGAGTTCTGGTCATTCCACGCGAAGATCCGGCTGCTTTGGCCCAAGCCGTTCCGCGATACCCAGGTGAGTCACCTGACCGACAAGGACGGGCTCTTTATCGACATTTTTGTGCTTGATCATGTGCCCGCGCGGCGATCGCCGGCGGTGTCCGCGATGACGGTCCTGCTGGACTACACGCGGCTTGTGCTCTCGGCGCACCAGTACGGACAGTACGACCCGAGCCCGCTCATACGTACGCTCAGTGTCGTCGCCAAGGCGGTGCCCAAGCGGCTCCTGGCCCGGATCATGAACTGGGGTTGCGGGCACTGGAACGATCATCCCACCGACTGGGTGGTGTGCTGGGGCGGCGTTGTCAATCACGTTCCCCAGATTTCGCCGGCGTCTGACTTCGGCGGACCGGTGATGGTGGACTTCGAAGATGACGAGATGCCCGTCCCCGCGGAGTACGACGCCTGGCTGACGCAGTTCTACGGCGACTACATGCAGGCCCCCCCCCCTGGCCAACGGGGGTCGACCCACTCCTTCGTGAGGGTGGGAGACGCTCCGTGACGATCCGGAGCTTCCTGGTGTCGTCGCGGAACATCGACCGGGCGAGCACCACCTGGAACGCGGTGGCCGGACTGGTGTCGCCGCTCCAGTCCGTCTTGACGCTCGTGCTGATCTCGGTCTTCCTGGGCGAGACCCAGGCCGGGGTGTACTCCATCGCCACCGCCCAGGCGTACCTTGTCTGGACCATCGGGGCCTACGGGATGCGGCGGTTCCAGGCTTCGGATGTCGAACGGCGGTTTAGTTTCCGGGAGTACGTCTCGTCGCGGGCGGTGACGGGCGGCGCCATGATTGTGGCGGCGGTCATCCTCTGTGGGGTGATGTGGTGGACGGGCGGGTATTCGCCGGCCAAGGTGGCGGCGGTCATGCTGGTGACGTTGCTCCGCGTGGTGGACGCGGTTGAGGATGTCATCGTCGGTTATCTCCAACAGGTGGGCCGCCTCGACGTGGGGGCGAAGGTAAGTGCCCTGAGACTGGTCGTCTCGACCGCCGCGTTTATGGCGGCCATCGTGGCCGGCGCCGGACTCCTCCTGTCTCTGGGGATCAGCCTGGGGCTGTCCGTCGGGAGTCTTCTGGTCCTGGTGGGCCTGGTGCTGCGCCAGTTCCTGCACGAGGGCGCCGACCGGTGTGAGAGGGGGCGGATCTGGAGCCTGCTCAAGGCGTGTTTCCCCCTCTTCCTCGGCTCGTTCCTGACTTTGTACATCAGCAACGCCCCGAAGTACGGCATCGACGCGGTCATGGACGACCAGGCGCAGGCTCGCTTCAACTACTTGTCCATGCCGGCCTTCGTGATCCAGATGTTTGCCATGTTCGCGTTCAACCCGTTGATCTACCGCATGGCCCAGGCGTGGATCGGTGACAGTCTCGCCGAGTTGACGCGGCTGGTCCGACGCGTGCTCGCGTTGATCGCGGGAGTGACGACCGTCTGTCTCGTAGGCGGGGCCCTGGTCGGCCTGCCCGTCCTGTCCTGGCTTTATCACACCGACCTCAGCGGCTACTTCTGGGAACTCATCATCTTGCTCGCCGGGGGCGGTTTTGTCGCGGTGGCGGCGTTCCTCTCGACGGTCTTGACCATCATCAGATACCAGCGGGTGCTGCTCATCGGGTACGCCGTGTCCGCCCTGTTCGCGTTGAGCGCCGGCTGGTGGATCCGGTGGCGCGGACTTTTGGGGGCCAGCCTCTTCAACGGGGCGGTGTTCGTCGTTCAATGCGTCATTTTTGCCGGTATTCTGGGCTATGGGCTAACCCATCGGCGGATCAGGAGTACCAACCCATCACACACGCCCGAAGGAGTCTGATGACGAGACCGATACGGATACTCCACGTGATTGGGGTGATGGATCGTGGGGGAGCCGAGACGATGCTCATGAACCTCTACCGCACGGTTGATCGCGAGCGGATTCAGTTCGACTTCATGGTACACACCGACCAGGCCGGGTCGTATGACGCCGAGATCGAAGCCCTCGGCGGTCGCATCTACCGGGTGCCGCTGTTCACTGGCGTCAACCTGGTGCGCTACCGTGGCGCCTGGAACCGCTTCTTCAACGAGCACGCGGAGCACTCGATCGTACACGGGCATATCGGTAGTAGTGCGGCGATCTATCTCCGCATGGCACATCGCCGCGGACGGGTGACGATCGCCCACAGTCACAGCAATAGCACCGGTCCTGGCATTGGCGGATTGCTGCTTCGCGTGGCCTACCTGCCGGTCCCGTCCGTCGCGGACTATCTCTTCGCCTGTTCGGACGAGGCGGCGATGACCCGGTTCGGTCGACGCGCCTGTGAGCGGCAGCACTACCACGTCGTGCCGAACGGGATCGACACGGAAGCGTACGTGTTCGATCCAGCTACGCGCGAGCAGGTGCGGACCGAGCTCGGTCTGCACGGGGAGGCCGTGATCGGGCACGTCGGACGGTTCACCCAGGAGAAGAATCATACGTTTCTCCTGGACATCTTTCGGGCGGTCGCGGAGGTCGTGCCACGGGTCCGCTTGCTCCTGGTGGGCGATGGGCCGCTGCGCCCGGCCATCGAACGACGGGTGGCCGAGGCTGGGCTTGGCGGGCGGGTGATCTGCACGGGCGTCCGGACAGACGTGCCACGCGTCCTCACGGCGATGGACGTGTTCTGCTTTCCTTCCGTGTACGAGGGTCTCCCGGTGGCGATCGTCGAGGCGCAGGCCAGTGGACTGCCGGTGGTGATGGCGGACTCAGTCCCGCGTACGGCCATCGCGACTGATCTCGTCACGCGTTTGTCGCTGGACGAATCACCCGCCCACTGGGCGCACGTCATCGCCGAAGCCTTGGCGCGCGGCATCACGCGCGGACGGCCGTCGGCGGACGCGGTCGCTCGGGCGGGCTTCGACGTCCGCCAAACTGCCGACTGGCTCACCCAGTTCTACGGCTCAGTCATCCCCGGCGCTGAATCGGACGCGCCGTGAGATTCGTCTTTTTTTCGGCTCAGTACCTCCCGACGGTGGGCGGGATCGAGATCTACAACCGCAATCTCGGTGCGGCCCTTGCCAGTTCCGGGCACGAGGTCGTGATCGTCACGAGTGCCCTGCCCGGGGTGCCCGCAGTCGAGGCCGGTGCGGGCGTCACGGTGGTGAGGACGCCGGCCGCCCTACTCATGGGCGGCCGGTACCCGGTGCCCAGGGTGGGTACGAGGTTTCGCCAGTTGCTGGATGATCACGTGTGGGATAAACCGGTCGACCTCGCTGTCATTCACACGCGGTTCTGGGCGCTGTCGTTGTGGGCAACCAGGGAATGCCGGCGCCGCGGGATACCGGCGATCGTTGTCGAGCATGGATCCGCCTATCTCTCGCTCGGGCAGCCGTTGCTCGACTTCGTGATCCGGGTGTATGAGCGGCTCGCGCTCGGTTATGTGAGACGGCGGGTGCGCGGGTTCTACGCGGTGTCCCGGGCGGGTGTGGACTGGCTCTCGTCTCTCGGGGTGCGGGCGAGCGGTGTGCTGTATAACGCCGTCGACGCCGAAGATGTGTGCCGCCAGGCGGACTCGGTGGTGTGGGACGTACGCGCCGGCCTTGGACTGGATCCTGCCACGCCCCTCGTGGTGTACGCCGGCCGGCTGATACCGGAGAAGGGGATACACGAGTTAGTTGAGGCGATGTCGTTGGTTCGCCGCCTCGACGACTCTGTACACCTGGTGATCGCGGGGTCCGGGCCGATGGCCGCTGAACTCGGCGACCTGCGCGCGACGGGCGTGCACTTTATCGGCGCACTCGACCACCCGTCAACCATGGCGCTACTGCGGCAGGCGGACGTGTTCTGCATGCCGTCACGGTCGGAGGGTTTTTCCACCGTGGTGCTGGAGGCCGCGGCCCTGGAGACCTACCAGGTTACAACGCCAGTTGGTGGTACGGCCGAGCTTCTCCTCGATGACTCGTACGGCGGGCGACTGAAAGACCGTGACCCCCAGACCATCGCTGACGCGCTTGTCCGGGCCCTCGGCGACGCGGCCGGGCGGGGCGAGGCGACGCGGAAGACAAAGGCCCGGTTACTGGAGCACTTCACCTGGCAGCAGACGGCAGACCGCCTCGTAGCGCTCGTCACGTCGTGATGCGCCGGAACATAATGTAGTTGTCATCGGAAAAGAAGCGCTCGTACGAGCTGTCGAGCAGCGGGCCAACGCCCGCGGGGGTGGCGGTGAGCCAATCGGCTTGCTGCGGCACGCTGACGATGATCAGTTCCGGCGGTCGCTCGTTGATCGTGTCGGCGATCTCCTGCCGGGCCGACGCTGCGAAGCCCGGGTCGATGTAGAGCCCGTCTGGCGTGTAGAAGAACCGGGACGCCGACTCGCGGTGGGATCGCAACAGGAGGTAGGGGTGGATGCCACCCAACACCTGAACCTCGTCGTCGGGAGTGGTGTTGCTGACGATGAGGTCGACGTAGTTCGCGTCAGCCCCGCCCGCGTGCGTCCGGTAGGACCAGTTCTGGGCGACCGTGGACACCGTGTAGTCGATGTTTCCCCAGCTCATGACGAACACGATCAGGGTGATCGCGCCGGCGGTGACGGCTCGGGGTCCGGCGGTGAGACTGGCCCAGTCCAGGCGCCCTGCCACGGCGAGTGTCAGCCGTTCGACTAGGCGGAAGAAGCAGACGACGGGGAACAACATGACGGCGGCGAAGGTGGTGGCGTAATGCTCGTAGGCCGCGCCTGTGATGGTGTTCGCGTACAGGTTGACGAGCATGCCCGCCCACGTCGCCACGACCATGACTCTCGTGGAGGTTGAGGAAATCCGGCGGGTGACAAGCAGGACCGCTGATACGAGCAGGAAGGTGGCTGTGATGGCGAGGACGTACGTCCGGTTCGTGAAGGCGAGGATCAGGTACGCGGACTGGAGGCGCTCCGAGCGGGGGGGCGTTACGAACTGGGAGGTGTAGGCGGCCTCAAGGCAGGCTCGAAGGGCGCCCTTCGCCGCGAGATAGACGACAAAGGGGATGATCGTGAGGACGGCGCCGGCCGCGACGTGAACTGCCAACTGCAGCGCAGCGACAACCCGCCGCCTGACCAGGGTGCAGACGAAGAGCACGAGCCCGAAGGCGACGATTGGCGCCACCAAGTTGATCCGCAGGAGGAAGCAGGCCGCCGAACAGACTCCGATGACGACCGACTGCCACCAGGTGAAGCGTCCGCTGACCACGGCCTGGGCGATCAGGTAGAGGGCCGCCACAATGAACGGCAGCGCGTACCCCTCGGTGAGGTTGCCGCCGGCGAGGGTGTACGTCACGGTGAGCAGCGTGACGACGGAAGCGGCGACCGCCGTGAGTCTGCTGGCAAACAAGCGGGCGAACGCGTAGCCCAGGATCCCCGTAGCCAGCGTGGCGGCGAAACCGATCAGGAAGATGCCGTAGCGGTCGTTGAGAAGCATACCGAGGTAGTTGAGCGTGTACAGCAGCGGGCCCTTGTTGTCCCACGCGTCGGTGTAGGGCGTACGCCCCTGTGTCATCGCCTGGCCGATGTACCCGTAGACCGTGCTGTCTGTTCCGCGGGCGAGGGAGAACGGGCTCCAGTCATCCGCCGTCGAGACGAAGCACACCACGACAAAGATCACCAGGTAGGGCCACCACTTGTGGGCGAGTGCTCTCACCTGGGATAGCGGGCTGGCAACAGGCATCGCCGTACTCCTTCCCCGGCTCACCTGATGGTCAGGCGCAGTCGGGGCGCCGTGACCAGGGAGTCCTTGATAGTGGAGAGGATCTTCATCTTGGAACTGCCCTGCTTGAAGTCGTACCGCAGCTCAAACGGCACCTCGCCGAACACGGCGCCCACACGGCTGAGCTTGTACAGCAGCTCCATCATGCAGGAGAATCCTTGCTCCTCGACCATGCGGTCCCCGTACTTCTTCACGGCGCGGTCGATGATGTCGTGGGTGTACACCCGGTAACCGCAGGTGTAGTCCTTGACCCCCTTGACGCCCAGGACGAGGCGGTAGTAGGCCCGGGCGCCCAAACTGAGGAAGTTGCGGAAGGCGGGTACGCCCACGACCGCGGAGTCCTGACAGTAGCGCGAGGCGATGACGCAATCCCGGTGGTCACGGCTGAGCATCGTCAGCATCGAGGCGGCGTACTTCGGATCGTGGGTGTTGTCGGCATCCATGACGACCGCGCAGTCGCCCGTGGTACCGGTCTGGTGGAAGTGGAGGAGTCCAGTTTTGAGACCGGCCCCAAGCCCCTGGTTCGTCTGGTGGGCGAGCAACGCGATGTCGGGGTGCGTACGTTGCAACTCCTCGATCACCGCCTTGGTGCCGTCTTTGCTGCCGTCGTCCACCGGAGTCACCACCAGCTCATAGCCGAGCCGGGACAGCGCCTCCCGTTGGTCCAGCCACGCGAGGATGAGCGGTGTGATGTTGGCCTCCTCGTTGTAGCAGGGCAGGATCACAAAAAGTCGGGACATGGTGCCTCCTGGTGGTCGGGCTCTGGTTGGATCAACGCCCGGCGGATATAGTACAGAACAAAGAACGGGAGAACAATGGACAACCCCTTACTGACGAGGAAAGGGATGAACTGGCTGGACGACCCGAAGAGGAGCGCGCGGCTGAGCGCCACGATGCCGTCCTGGAGGACGAGCCCGAAACCGAAGGTGAGGAGGTAGATGACGAAGGTGCGTCTGCTCCGGCTTCTGAAAACGCGTTTCGATGACAGGACGAACTGAGTGACGAAACCAACGAGCACGCCGACCGTGTTGGCGGTGGTCGCGCCCACCGTCGCGCCCTTGAAGGCCCAGCGCAAGAACTGCACTTCCGCGGGAAAGGCTTTCGTCACGATGAGTAACTGCTCGGTGGAGTAGGACACCACCACGTCGATCAGTGTGGCCAGGACAGAAATCACGCCGTAGGTCAGGAGTTGCCGGTGTCTGGCGCACCAGGCTTTGAGCTGGCGGGTCACGATGGCTTTTTCCCGGTGCCGGGAGCCGGGTGCCCACCATCGCCGTAGCGGCGCGCGATGATGTCGGCGATCCGCTCGCACGCGTGACCGTCGCCATACGGGTTGTTGGCTTTCGACATCGCCGCGTAGTGCCGGTCGTGGTCGAGGAGACGCGTGAGTTGTGCGTACACCCCGGTGTAGTTGGCACCGGCCAACACCACCGTACCCGCGTCGATCGCCTCGGTGCGTTCCGTGACATCCCGGGCGACGACCACCGGGCGGCCGAAGAACGGCGCCTCCTCCTGGATGCCTCCGGAGTCGGTCAACACGATGGTTGATTTGCTCATCAGGTGGAGGAACTCGTCGTACTCCAGCGGTTCGGTGATGTGCATCCGGTCAGACTTGATCCCGGCTTCGGCGAAGGCCTCGCGTACCGCCAGGTTCTTGTGGATGGGGAACACCACGGCGACATCGGGGTAACGGGCGATCACGTCCCGCACCGCGCTGAAGACTTCCCGCATGGGTCCGCCCAGGCTTTCCCGTCGATGGCAGGTCAGGAGGATCACCCGGCGGCGGAAATCCAGAGTTCGCAGCACGGGGTCGCGGAAGACATAGTTCGGGTCGTACGAGATACGAAGGGCGTCGATGACGGTGTTACCGGTGACGAAGACAGCGTCGGCGTTCACGGCCTCACGGCGGAGGTTGTGCTCGTTGGAGGCGGTCGCGGCGAAATGCAGGGTCGCGAGCGTCGAGATGAGGCGCCGGTTCATTTCCTCGGGGTACGGGGAGTAGCGGTCGAAGCTGCGCAATCCGGCTTCGACGTGGCCAACCGGGATCCGGTGGTAGAAGCTTGCCAAGGCTGACGTGAAGGCGGTCGTGGTGTCGCCGTGGACGAGCACCAGGTCGGGGTGGGCAGAGGTGAGGACCTGGTTCAGGCCGTCCAGCACCGCCGTGGTGATGGTGGCCAGCGTCTGGCCTGGGCG
>JAIRVA010000083.1 GCA_031254155.1 Propionibacteriaceae bacterium | reverse complement strand
TAAACCCATACCTTATTCTACCACGCCACCCGCAACAAAACAATCAGCAACACTACACCACTTTCACTCCCCACGCCACCAACCCCCCATCATACCCACCGAGTTTATAGAGGTCCCCTGAATCGATTGCGTGCCGTCATCCGAACACCCGGCGGGTGTCCGTACGTACTGAACCCTTACAAAACTCCGCCCTGCAATTCCCTCGTGGAGGCTCCGTTTCAGCGTTGGATTTCCCGCCACTGCCGGGCCAGTCGACGGCGTTGCTGCTGGCGATGGAGGTACGCCCCACCCGCGACCACAGCCCCTCCGAAGGCCACGCCAAAGACTACCAACACCCAGAACAGCGAGACCCCGAGTGCCGCCAGCGTCGCCCCGACGGCCCCGGGCAGCACAACCCAGACCAGCGCCTGGGCCTTCGGGCGCAGCCGGGGCGGGGGTGGGTCCGGTTGGGACCCGCCCCGGAGCCCAACCGGCAGGAGACCCACAGACTCCGGAAGGTTGTCGCCCGGTCGGGCGAGATCAGTGCCCCAGCCACTGTCCGCGGGGGCCGGGTCCGCCCACTCGCCCAGGCGCGGGTACCAGGTCTCCTCCACAAATGCCCGCAGCGCCCAGACCTCCTGCCACGCTTCAGCCCCGCCGAAGTCCGCCACGCCGGGGCGCTCGAATCGCACCGTCGTACCGTCCAGCGTGATGCGGTAGGCCGCGGCGAGATTGACGAGTCCCGCCCGGACGGCTTCCGGCAGCACATCCCGCGCCGCCGCCTCGCCGCCTTGGGGGATGTAGGTACGAAAGACCTTGTCAAACGCCGGATCGACTCTCAGCCGTTCGCTGGGCCTGACCGGCTCGGCGTCCCAGCCCGGGCCATAGGCGATGAGCGAGTCAAGCACGAGAGCCGGCACCGGGCGGCGCAGGGTGAGGGTGAGGTACGTCGAGCGGACAACAACGTACCCCCGGTGCTCCGAAATCCACAGCCCCGCGGCCATACCCAGACCGCGCCCGTGGAAAACATCCTTGCCCCAGGTGAGATGGACGGCGTTGCCCCACTCGGCCGCCAGCGTACCATCGGCGAAAACCGGGTCAACCGATACGATCTCGTCGGTCTTAGCCGCAGCGTGGGCCGGGCTGGCTGTCACCGGAGCCGCTTGGCCGTACGTGGCACCGTTGCGCCCGGCCATCACCGCCAGCCGGACCTGCCGGGTGAGTTCCTCGCGCCGGGTGAGACGGCGACGGCGGAGTTCCGCGTAGGCCACCGTGTGAAGATCACACGCGAGCGGGTCGCCTGAGTCGGCCGGGCCCACGGCGAAATCCTGGGCCGCCCAGCGGCGGTCCACCTCCGCCGCAACTGCCTCGTCATCCGGGTCGAGGGCGCTCAGGTCGAGCGGTTGCTGCCAGAATTCAGTCACTGGAACCAGCGCTCCCGGATCGACTCGACTCGTCATCAGCCAGCACGAATACCATCATGCAGAGACTCTATCAGCGAGCAAACGACAAGACTCCTACACCAAGCGAGCGAGCCAGCACATCGTTCCACCCTGCCATCACTGCATGCATCGCTTTCTTTACATTCAGGCGGTACGCTTGATCCAGAGGGAGAACTCATGCCCGTACTCACCATTCGTAACCTCGACGAGACAACCCAACGTACCCTCAAGCACCGGGCAGTCGACAACAATCGATCCCTGGAGGCGGAAGTCAGGGTCATCTTGCAGGAGGCTGCCCGCACCAGCCAGGTCACTCATGCCGATGCCCTCTTCACGGCGGCCGCCGCCTTTCGCGAGGCCGCCCGGGACACCGGTTTCCTCCTTCCGGAACGAGTGAGCGTCGAACCACGCGAGGTCTTCGCGTGATCGTCTTTGACACAAACATCGTCTCAGTCCTGATGACGCCCGACCATCCTGACTTCGCCGTTATTTCCGCGTAGAGGCAGGCGAGCCCCGACCAGGACATTCGCCTCGCGGCCACCACCCTCGCGGAGATCGCCCACGGCGTGGAGATCCTGCCAGAAGGCGCCAAGACGACACGCCTCCGTGAGGCCGCTCGAGTCCTGTTCGCTGCGACACGCGCCTCCGTACTGCCCTTCGGGAACGATGAGGCAGTGGCGTACGGCCGGATCATGGCCACCCGCCGAGCCTCGGGGCGCCCCCTGAGTTCGTTTGATGCCCAGATCGCAGCCACGGCGGCGAGCGCTGGCGCAACAGTCGCCACGCGGAACACGCGAGACTTCGCCGACTGCGGCGTTAGCCTCACGAACCCCTACTCCGAGAGCGTCTTGTCCGAGTAACCATACTTGGCTGTACAAGACGGCTTCAGCGCTGGACCTCCCGGCGCTGCCGGGCCCGGTGGCGGCACTGCTGACGAACGACGTACGTCGCACTGACCGCGACCAGAACCGTCGCCAGTGCGCCGGCGAACAGACCCATTACGCCTAGCCACCGCGGACAACCGGAGCTGACGGACCAACTCGTCCCGCGGGGAAACACTCGACTGGCCATACGCGACTACGTGCAACTGTATGGCCAGCGGATCGCCCGAATCGGCCCAACCGACGCCAAGCTCCTGCGCTACCCACCCCCGCTCCGCCTCGTCCGCCACTTCCGGATCGCCCGGATCCAGCGCACTGAGATCAAGCGGTTGCCACCACTCCCTAACCCCACTCACGAAACAAGCGTACTCGTCCCTCGGCGGCGCCGGTCCGGGATAGGGCGTAGTCTTGCGGCGACATGCCGCTGGATGACGCCCTATCATGAAAGACTGAGGACGCAATGCGCCCTGGGTCGCTGTCACCGCGGGCACCGGGGGCAGAGGCGGGGGCGACCGGTCCAGCCGGCCCGGGTCAGGGCGGCGGCGACGGTGCGAGCCGTCTGACAGGGCTCACGAACCACGTGGGTCCAGGTGAAACGCAGGGTCGAGATGCCGTGGGCCATGTGGTCGTTGTCGCGTCGCATGTCGACGGCGGCGGCCAGACCCACGTGAGTCGCGCGGCCGTCAACCTCAATGATGAGCCGGAACTTCTCGTAGTAGTTGTCGACCCGGTGGGTACCAATCGGTTTCGCCTGGCGCAACGGGGGCGGCAGGCCGTGTGGGAGCTCGACATCGCGGCGGTAGTGGTGCTCCAAAACGGTCGTCGTGCCACCCTCGACTTCATTGATCAGGGCGGAGATGAGCCCCCGTTGCCGCTGGCGGGTACGGCGACCGAGTTCGGCCCGCAAGTCCTCCGGCGTCGTCTGGCGCCCGCTCACCGCGCTCCCGATCAGCGTCAGCAGGTCGTCGGGCCGCCACTGGCCACCGACATCAATAATGGCTTCCGGCAGGCCCGTCCGCGGGGGGAGACCGGACCCGGTCCTGGTCGCTCGGACAAATCGCCACCGACGGTCATCCGGACAGCCGGCCCGCCGCCCGATGAAAACCGGCACCCGCTGCGGTTCCGGTGCCAACCCCGACAGGGCGAGCGCCGCCTCGCCACCGAGGACGGCCTCCGGGCCACCGATCAGTACTCCCGCCCAGGCCCGCTGCAACCACGAGTCAGGACTGACGGCGAACACCCCGGGAGTGAGTCGCCGCCACGTCCCCTCTTCGATGAGACGGTGCCGGACATCCCGACTGACACCCAGCCCGTCGGCCCCCGACGCCGTGATCACGCCACCCTGAGTGGTCGCGTACCTCTGCACGAACTGCAGCGCCATCGAATCGACCTTCACACCTATACCATGGCGAGTTCCGACCCGGAATTGACGTCCAACCGAAAGATAGGGCATATTCCCGCGGCATTAATCCGCGTCCACAAGTCGGGTCGGGGCCACCGCCCCATGACCGGGCGTACTTCTGCGGCATGATGCCGCAGGACCATACCCGTTATGGGTGGGAAAGCCGGGTCGGCGCTCAACGGGCAGGATTTCGCGGCATCATGCCGCGAAAGTACGCCCATTGGGTCCGGAGTGAGGCTGGGTGGGCGTACGTTCGGGGGGCGGGGGGCGGCTGGGTGGGCGTACGGGGGGTACGGTCGGGGTGAGGCCGGGAAGGTGGGGATACGGGAGCAGTGGGGGTTGAGGGGGCGGGGGTACCTCGCCTCAGCAGCACCTCGATGCGGGTTCCCGGGACTCCCGGGCGTACCGCTCGCGCCAGTACTCGCTGACCGTGGGGAGGGGCGCCTCGGGGTGGTTGGCCTTGAGGTGTTCGACGTACATCTCGTAGTCGGACTCCCCCAAAAGGGCCTTGACGTACCAGACGACGGCACGCCATGCCTTGGCGATTGCCGAAAGCATGGCGTGCCTGACGTCGGTTGGAGACATGGAGGTCAGTCTAGTGGTGATGAGCGTAAGCTCGCCCACGGGCAGGGGGTGTCAGCGTGGATGCCGGGCCAGGCGGCGGAAGGCGGCGGGCTGGCGGCCCGTCGACCGACGACAACGCCGCCCGGCGCCGCGCTGGCCCCCATCACCGTGGGCGAAATACTGCTCATGACCACTAGTGCGCGACTGCCTTCTTGTGGCCACCGTGGGCGGTCTCCCACTCGGCCCACTCCTTGGCCAGCGCCTTCTCCTCCTTGGTGGACCACAGGCCGGCCGGGGCGAACATGTGCGACGGCTCGGTGGGTTCCTCGGTGGTGGGCAGACTGCCCTGACGAATGGCCTTGATCGAGACCAGAATTCCGACAACAAACACGGTCAGTACGAGGAGCGCGTAGACGATGGACAACGTACCTTGAACTGTCGTGTTGTTGATCACCGCCTTCACGTTGGCCAGCGTCCCAAACTTGGCATTGTTCCATTCAACAATGCCGTCGCCGTTCACCGTACCATCGGCCAAGGCGGAACGATACCGCTTGTTCTGGGCCCAGTAGCCGATGGCTGGCTGCGAGGAGAAGATCTTGTACGCCGAAGCCACCATGGTCACCGTCAGATCCCACAGCAGCGGGATCCCGGGGATCCAGGCCCACTTGAGCAGACCCTTCTTAATCACCACCACTGTGACAAGCGTCAACGCGATCGCCGCCAACAACTGATTGGCGATGCCGAACAACGGATACAGGGTATTGATGCCACCAAGCGGGTCGGTGACACCCATGACCAGGAAGTACCCCCAGCCGGCCACCACGATCAGCGTGCAGATCCAGGCACCCAGGGTCCACGACGGATCCTTGAACTTCTTCATCGGGCCACCGAGGTTGCCGATGGCGTCGGAGAACATGAAGCGGCAGACGCGCGTCCCGGCGTCGATCGTGGTCAGAATGAACAACGCCTCGAACATGACGGCGAAGTGGTACCAGAAGCCCTTCATCGCCGCCCCGCCGAGGAACGACAGGATGTGGGCCATGCCGAGGGCGAGGGTCGGCGCGCCGCCGGTCCGGGAGATGATCGACGCCTCGTCGACATCCTTCGCCGCCTGCATGATGGCGTTCGGGTCGATCGACGTACCGCTGAGACCCAGGCCGTTGACCCAGTTCGCTGCCGCAGTCGCGGCCGCGGTCGGATCCATGCCCGCCGTAATGCCCATCGTGGCGTTTGGCGCGTTCATGATGAAGTAAAGGTGCGGGTCGAGCGTGATGGCCGTGACCAGCGCCATGATCGCGACGAACGACTCGACGAGCATGCCGCCGTAGCCGATGGTCCGCATCTGGGTTTCCTTCTCGATCATCTTCGGCGTCGTCCCCGAACCGATCAAGGCGTGGAAGCCCGATAGGGCCCCGCAGGCGATGGTAATGAACAAGAACGGGAACAGGTTGCCAGCAAAGACCGGCGCCGCCGTTTTGGCCGTACCATCCGCCCACTGCGAGATGGCCGGGGCCTGGACGACCGGCAGGGCGATGCAGACGCCGACCGCGAGCAGCGCAATCGTACCGACCTTCATGAACGTCGACAGGTAGTCGCGCGGGGCGAGCAGCAGCCAGACCGGCAGGATCGCGGCCAGGAAACCGTACACGATCAGGCACCACGCCAGCGTCGTCTTGTTGAGCGCGAAGACGTGGCCCCAGCTCGCCTCGGCGACCCAGCGGCCCGAGATCACGGCGATGAGCAGCAGGATGCCGCCAATGACCGAGACCTCGACCACGCGGCCGGGCCGGAGGTAGCGCAGGTACACACCCATGAAGAG
>JAIRVA010000017.1 GCA_031254155.1 Propionibacteriaceae bacterium | reverse complement strand
TCATTGCCACGCTGGCGACCGGTACGGCCGAGGTGACGGCGGCGGACGGGACGCGGCACATGGTGGCGGTCGACGGCGGGTTCGTGTCGGTGACGATCACCCGGACAGCCATCATCTCGCCGTACGCGCGACTGGCGGGCGACATCAACGTGGACGAGGCGCAACACGAACTGCGTACCCTCCAGGCGAAACGGGAGGCGGGCGACAACTCGCTCGCCACGGCCACCGCGTACCGCCGGGCCCTGGCCCAGGTCAAGGCCGCCGCCCGGCACGAGTCGAACGGCGCCGCCTGATCAGTCGAGGGGGGCGGGCTGCCCGATCTCGTCGAGCAGCGTGGTGAACCACGGCTGGGTGACATCGAAGGGCTTGCCGCCGGCGATCCGGGAGAAATCGATCAGCTTCAGGGTGTCGTGATCCTGTTCGTCCTGGCCGATGACGCCGGAATGGCCGTTCAAGGCGCACTCGACCGCGAGATCGGTCATCGACTTGATGAGCGCCAGATCAAACGCGTTCGCCGCCGCGGAACGCGAGTAGTAGCCGGACTTCTGGACGAGAACCTTCTCGGCGCCGACCATGGAGGCGAACTGGCGCGCGAACCAGAGCCCGGGGTTGATCTTGTCCAACTGGACGTGGCCGAAGGCGTCGCGGGGGACCCGCTCGCCACGGTCCTCCATCTCGTGCACGATGGTTTCCACCCCGGCACCCTCGGACAGGAAGATGTTGACGTTGCCGACCGAGTTCATGACCGCCGTCAGGCGCTGGGCCTCGGCCATGAGGTCGATCCCGACCTCCGGCACGAAGACCGCGTGAATGTCCCAGGCGTCCTGGGCGAGCCCGATCTCGGGCAGCCACTCGGCCTCTTTCACCCAGTCGC
This sequence comes from Propionibacteriaceae bacterium, assembly GCA_031254155.1. GTDB lineage: Bacteria > Actinomycetota > Actinomycetes > Propionibacteriales > Propionibacteriaceae > WQYJ01. The sequence continues at coordinate 12,042 of JAIRVA010000017.1, read as the reverse complement.
GGTACTTGCGGGCGGCGGCGGCGGTCAGCCAGCCGCAGTGGCGGCCCATGACCTCGTGGATGGTGAGCTGGCGGCTAGCCGAGTTGTGCTCGGCGAAGACGTTCTTCGCGAAGTTCGCCGCCATCTCGGCGGCGGTGTCGGCGCCGAGCGACTGGCGGATCGGGAAAATGTCGTTGTCGATCGTCTTCGGCAGGCCGACGACGGTCAGGTCGTACCCATTGTCGGCGAGGTACGCGGCCAGGTCGGCCGCCGTCGTGTTCGTGTCATCCCCGCCGATGGTGTGCAGCACATCCACCCCGTCGGCCTTCAGCGACTCGGCTGCGTGGCGCAGGGGGTTGTCACCCTCTTCGACGAGCCCTCGCGCCAGCAGGTCGTCGGCGTTGGTGAGCTTGACCCGGGAGTTCCCGACGGGCGACCCGCCGTACTGGTGGAGGAGGTGGGCCTTGTTCCGGACGGCGTCGGTCACCGGCAGTGAGTCACCCGTCAGCAGCCCCTGGTAGCCGTACCGGTAAGCGACGATCTCGGCTTCGGGACACACCGCCGTGTACCGTTCGATCAAGCCCCCGAGCGCGGAGGACAAGCAGGGAGCGAACCCGCCGGCGGTCAAGATTGCGACCTTGTGGACCATCGGAACCTCATCTTTCAAAGCGACCTCCCATATCTTAGTACACTACGGTACGAGGCGCCGGACCGCGGTCGGAGATATTGTCCGTGCCACTTCCGCCGGTGACACATTGGGGGTATCGTGATCCCTAATACCACGGAGTCCGAGACGTTGTCGCCTATCGCGGACGCGCTCGCAGGACTCCGGCACCCAAGGAAGGATTTCTCATGCGCGTAGTAAAGACACTATCGCTCGTCGCGACCGCGGCCGCCCTCGCCTGGTCGCTGGGGGCCTGCAGTTCCGGTAACCAGCCCGGCACCACCGGCGCCCCTTCGGGAACACCCGCGACAACCGCCGCTGCCACCGGCCCCGCCCCGACGAGTACGACGACCCCGCTCCCGACGCGTGGTGACGCCGATCTGGTGATCTGGGCGGATGCCAACCGGACGAAGGCCCTGCAGGCGCCGCTAGCGGCGTGGGCGGCCCAGAACGGGATCAAGGCGGTCGTCCAGACGATTGCCACCGACCTGGAGTCGAACTTCGTCACCGCCAACCAGGCGAAGAACGGTCCCGACATCGTCATCGGCGCCCAGGACTGGACCGGCAAGCTCGTCCAGAACAACTCCATCGTGTCGATCCAGCTCACGGCCACCGGCATCGTGCAGTCGGCGATTGACGCCGTCTCGTACGGCGGCCAGACCTACGGCGCCCCGTACGCCGTGGAAACCCTAGGCCTGTTCTCGAACCCGAAACTCACGTCCGTCCAGACGCCGGCGACCGTTGAGGCGCTGGTCGCCGCGGCCAAGGCCGGGGTGAACGGGACCGTGGCGGAGAACCCCTTGTGCCTGCAGGTCGGCCAGACCGGCGACTCGTACCACATGCAACCCTTCTTCACCTCGGGCGGCGGGTACATTTTCGGCAAGAACGCCGACGGGACGTACAACACCAAGGACGTCGGCGTCGGCGCGGCCGGCGGGATCGCCGCCGCCAAGAAGATCGGCGAACTCGGCCAGGCGGGGGTTCTCAAGACCTCCATCACCGCCGACAACTCGATCCAGCTCTTCGGTGACAGCAAGTGCGCCTACCTGATTTCCGGCCCCTGGGCCATCCAGACGATCCGGACCGCCAAGACCGACTTCAACCTGGCCCCCGTCCCCGGCTTCGAGGGCATGGGCCCCGCCAAGCCGCCGCTCGGCATCCAGGCCTTCTTCGTCGCCGCGAACGCGAAGAACCCGTCGTACGCCCAGCAGTTCGTTTCCGACCTGTTGAAAGACACCACCATCACCGCCGCCATGAACACGGTCGACTCGCGGGTCCCGGTCCAGACCGCGCTGGCCGACCAGCTCAAATCCAGTGACCCGCAACTCATGGCGTTCCTGGACTTCTCGTCGGCCGCCGAAGCGATGCCGAATATCCCGGCCATGGACGCCGTCTGGGGACCGCTGAACCAGGCTGAGGCAAGCGTGGTGGGCGGTGCCGATCCCACCTCAACCTTCACGGCCGCGGGCGAGCAGATCACGAAGGCCATCGGCTAACCGCCGCGCATGTCGACGTCGCTCACCCCGACGATCGCCCCCCAGTCCGGTGCCTCCGCCCCCAAGGAACGGAGCACCGGCCTGGGTGCCATTGTCGTCAAGATCCTCTTCCTCGGGACGGTGCTGGCCTTCGGTATCTTCGCCGCTCCCGCGCTCATCCGGTACAAGCTCTGGCTCTGGCTCGTGCTCATGGTCGCCGCCATCGTGGTGATCTTCGCCATCTACCTGACCAAGCGGTTCATCCCCGGCAAGTACTTGTTCCCCGGCACCTTCTTCCTGAGCCTTTTCCTCATCGTCCCCATCGTCATGACGGTGCAGTTCTCTTTCACCAACTTCGGCGACGGCGCCCGTGGTACGAAGGAGCAAACCACCCAGTCGATCCTCAAGAACTCGGTGCAGATGACGCCGGACTCGGTGCTGTACCACAGTTCGGTCGCGGTCGTGAGCGGCGGCGATGTCGCGAACGGCCCCTTCACCTTGTTCCTCATCGACCAGTCCGACCAGGCGGGTACGGTGCTGTACGGCACGGCCGACCAGCCCCTGACCACGTGGACGGGGGCGGCCCCCACAGTCACCGGGAACGTCGTGACCGCCGCCGAGGGATATCGCATCCTGACCGCGGCCGAGATCAACACCGCCTTGAAAACCATCCAAAATGAGACGGCCGTCGCCGTACCGGACAAGCCAGATTACTTCGTCAAGGTTCAGTTCGGTACGCAGGCGTACCAGGCCAAGGCGACGATCACGTACGACCAGGCGACGGACACGCTCAGCGGCGCGGACGGGAAGACGTACCCCAACGAGCGGGTCGGCGACTCCAACTGTTTTGCGGACCCGTCCGACGCCAGCGGCTGTTTCCAGGGCCAGTCGTGGCTCCAAAACGTCGGGTGGCGGAACTACGCGCGGCTGGTCACCAACGCGGACATCCGCGGCCAGTTCCTGGGCGCCTTCGGCTGGACGCTGACCTACGCCATCGGCAGCGTGGTCCTCACGTTCCTGGCCGGCTTCGCCCTCGCCCTGACCTTCAACGACCGGCGGGTCAAGGCCCAGAAGGTGTGGCGGAGCGTGTTCCTGCTGCCGTACGCCATCCCGGGCTTCATCTCGCTCTTGATGTGGTCCCAGTTTTTCAACAAGGACTTCGGCCTGATCAACCTGGTCTTCGGTACCCACCTCGACTGGTTCGGTAATCCGCTCCTGGCCCGGATCGCGATCTTCATCGTCCAGTTGTGGATCGGGTTCCCCTACATGTTCATTGTCTGTACGGGGGCGCTGCAATCCATCCCGGATGACGTGAAAGAGGCCGCCAAGATCGACGGCGCCACCGGGCTCGCGACCACGTTCCGGATCGTGTTACCACTGTTGCTGATCTCGGTGGCACCCCTGCTGGTGGCGTCGTTCGCGTTCAACTGCAACAACTTCAACATGATCCGGTTGCTGACCGACGGCGCGCCGGTGATCCCCGGCCAGTTCACCCGCCGGAGTACTGACATCCTCATCTCAATGATTTACCGCCAAGCCTTCGGCAACGCCGGAACCGATTTCGGGTTCGCCTCGGCCCTGGCCGTCCTGCTGTTCATCCTGACCGGCGCGCTGGCCGCGTTCCAGTTCCGCTTCACCCGGAAGTTGGAGGACCTGACATGAGTGACAAACACACCACCCACAAAATGCCGTTCGGGCGGTGGGCCCGCGAGGTGGGCTGGCGCTACCTGGTCGGCGTCGTCGTCCTGGCGTTCGTCCTGTTCCCCCGCGTGTACATCATCGGTGTCGCCTTCGACCCGCGCGGGTCGACTACCGGGGACCACATCTTCCCGGCGACGCTCAGTGTGGTCAACTTCACCACCTTGTCCAGCGGCGCGCGCGGGTCGTTCTGGCAGTGGTACCTCAACACGCTGGTCGTCTGCGCGGTCGTGACGGTTGCGCAGCTGGCGGCGTCGTCGCTCGCGGCGTACGCCTTCTCCCGCCTGCGTTTCCGGGGGCGCCGGGCGGGGATCCTCGCCCTGCTCCTCATCATGATGTTCCCCAACATGCTCGCCATGATCGCGCTGTACACGATGTTCACCGATCTCGGCCAACCGTTCCCGGGGATCAAGCTGTCGACGCTCACGGGGTACTGTCTGGCGCTGCTGGGCACCTCGCTCGGGCAGGTCTGGCTCGTCAAGGGGGCCCTCGACGCCATCCCGACGTCGCTGGACGAGGCCGCGATCATCGACGGGGCCTCCCACTTCCAGGTCTTCTGGCGGATCCTGTTGCCGACGCTGGCGCCGATGATCGCGACGACGGGCATGCTCGCCTTCGTCGGGGTGATCTCGGAGTTCCTCATCGGTTCGCTGTTCCTCGTGGACGACACCCGGAAGACGCTGGCCGTCGGCCTGTTCGGCATGTTGACCGGCGACCGGTCGACCAACTACGGGGTGTTCGCCGCCGGGGCCATCCTGGTGGCGATCCCGCCCATCGTGTTGTTCCAGGTCTTGCAGCGCTACATCGTCGGCGGGACCACCTCCGGCGCCGTCAAGGGGTAGGGGAGTCCGGTGAAGCACTTATTGGGCCTGCCCCATCACGACGGGTCGGCGCTGTTTGTCGATTCCACGAGCCTCGCCCTGGGGGACCGGGTACCGGTCCGGGTCCGCGTCCCCCGGGACTACGGGGAGACCGAGGTCATGTTGCGGGCGTCGCACGACGGCGACCCGCTCAAGATCCCGGCCCGCCTGGAGCGGGAGGATGCCACCGAGCGGTGGTACACGGCGGAACTGCCCATCGACAACCCGGTCGTCAACTACCGCTGGTTGCTCGGCCGGCCGGGGGGGTACGACTGGCTGACCGGGCGCGGCGTGATGACGCGGGACGTCGCCGACGCGGGCGACTTCCGGGCCACCATCTACCCGGGGGCGCCGGACTGGGCCCGGGACGCCATCGGCTACCAGATCTTCCCCGACCGGTTCGCGCGCTCGGACGCGGACCGGATCAGACCGGACTGGGCCGAACCGGCCGCGTGGGACGACGAGCCAGCGAAACGGGGGCGGGCGGCCGTCACGCAGTGGTACGGTGGCGACCTGCCGGGCATCGCCGAACGGCTGGACTACGTGGCGCGCCTGGGCGTCAATCTGCTCTACCTGACGCCGTTCTTCCCGTCCCAGAGCGCCCACCGCTACGATGCCTCGACATTTACCCATGTCGACCCCTTGTTGGGGGGTGACGACGGGCTGCAAGCGCTCGTCCGGGCCGCCCACGGGCGCCGGATGCGCGTCATCGGCGACCTGACGACCAACCACACGGGGGACAGTCACGAGTGGTTCATACACGCGTACGATAACCGGGGGAGTGTCGAGGCCGGGTTCTACTACTGGCTCGACCAACTGCCGCCCGGCCAACGCCGCTGGGCGGAGACGATGGCCGAAGCCCGCGGGTTCACCCAGGCGACGTACCACGGGCGCGTGATCGACTACGTGAGCTGGCTCGGCGTGCCGTCCTTGCCCAAGCTCAACTGGGGGTCCGCCGAGTTGTGGGGGAGGATGGTCACGGGACCCGAGTCGGTGGTTGCCCGCTATCTGGCCGAGCCGTTCGGCCTGGACGGCTGGCGGGTCGACGTGGCCCACATGACGGGCCGCTTCGCGGCGGACGATTATCACAACGCGGTCGCGCGGGCGATGCGGGCGACGGTCGACGCCTGCGGGGGACTGTTGGTCGCGGAGCACTTCTACGACATTTTCAACGACGTCGTGGGCGACGGCTGGCAGTCGGTGATGAACTACCCGGCCTTCACCAAGCCGGTGTGGTCCTGGCTCACTCCGGCGGACACGGATCAGCAGTTCGCCGATCTGCCGGTCCCGGTCCCGCGCCGGAGTGGCGGTGACATCGTGGCGACGATGCGGGAGTTCGACGCCGCCGTACCGTGGTCGGTCTTTTCCCGGCAGTGGAACATGCTGGGCTCCCACGACACGGCGCGCGTCCTGACGCTGCTGGGCGACCCGGGGCTGGTGGAGATCGCCATGGTGTGGCTCTTCACATACCCGGGCCTCCCGGCCTTCTTCGCCGGGGACGAAGGGGGAGCGGTTGGTACCACGGGCGAGCACTCCCGGGTGACCATGCCCTGGGACCAGATCGCGGCGGGCGGCGGAGTCCGGTGGGACCAGGCGACGTTTGAGCGCTATCGGGCGGCCATCGCCGTCCGGCAGGGCTCGCCAGCGCTCAAGGCGGGCAGCCTGCGCTGGGTCGTGACGGCGGACGACGCGCTGGTGTTCCTCCGCGAGACGGCTGAGGAGCGCGTGTTGGTCGTCCTGGCGCGGTCCCCCTGGACAGGTGTCCGACTGCCGCGATCCATCCTCGGCGATGGCGAGCCGCACCTGTTGTACGGCGGGAGCCTCGTAGCCACGCCAGCCCTCACGGTGACCGATGTCCTGTCCATTGACGGTACCGGTCCCGCGGTCGGCGTGTGGCGACTGGCCTGATCACAGTGATCTTTCGTTGTCCGAAATGTCATAATGTACATTATCGGACTAGCGAAGTTCGGCGGATCGGCGCCCGGCGTGTCAGCCAGCGCGATAGCTGCTAGCGTTTTGTCATGGTTTACGTACCACGTCTTGTTGACAGCCAGCTCGACCAGTGGTTAGGCAGCGCGCCGGTGATCGCGATCACCGGCGCCAAAGGGGTCGGGAAGACCACCACCATGTCGCAACGGGCGGCCCACACGCTGGCCCTCGACCAGCCGGCGGAGCGTCGCCTCACCGAGGCCAACCCCGCGGTCATCCGGACCCTGCCGACTCCCCTGCTCATCGACGAGTGGCAACGGGTACCACCAGTGCTCGAGGCCGTCCACCGCGCGATGAACCGCAGTCGGTCACCCGGACAGTTCCTCCTGACCGGATCGACGCGCCCGGAGACCGCGGCCCGCCTGCCCCGGCGCGGCGTCACCGTCAGGATGCGCCCGCTGAGCCTGCCCGAGCGCGGTCTTGAGACGCCCACCGTGTCCTTGGCCCGCCTGCTGGCCGGCCCCCGCGCCCCCATTCGCGGGCAGACCGCGTTCGGCGGGCCGGATTACGCGGCGGAGATCGTCGCCTCCGGCCTGCCGGGAATTCGCCTCGCCGACGAGTCGGTCCGCCGGGAGGGACTGTCGTCCTACCTCACCGAGATCGTCGACCGCGACCTGCCCGGACTCGGCGCCGACGTCCGCCGGCCCCGGGCACTGCTCGCCTGGCTGGCCGCGTACGCCGCCGCCACCGCGACGACCGCCTCCTACACCACCATCTTCGACACGATGACGGGCGAGGGGGCACCCCTGGCCCGCCACACGGCGGACGGCTACCGCGCGCTGCTGGAGCGTCTCTGGGTGCTCGATCCCCTACCCGCCTGGACGCCGACTGCGACCCTCCCGCGCCTGACCACGGCTCCGAAACACCATCTGGTCGATCCGGGCCTGGCCGCCGCCGCCCTGCATGCAACGGTCGACTCGCTGCTCGCGGGACACGGGACCACGCCCGGCGCCGCTGGCCTCCTGGGGGCCCTGTTCGAGTCGCTGGCCACCCAGACCGTCCGCGTGCTCGCCACGGCCGCGCACTGTACCGTGACCCACCTGCGCACCCCGGGCGCGACCCACGAGATCAACCTCATCATCGAGCGGGGCGACCACCGGGTCGTGGCGATGGCGGTGAAACTCGCCGCCACGGTACCACCCGTCGCCGCCCGTCACCTCCACTGGCTCGGCGACCAGATCGGTGATTCCCTCGTTGACAAGGTCATTCTTACCGCTGGCCCGTCCGCCTACCGCGACCCGCGCGGCGTCGCCGTCGTACCCCTGGCGCTGCTCGGACCGTAGTGATCAGGTGAGACTCGTCCCGCGCAACTCGGGCAGGGCGAGACTGAGAACGCAGGCCACCAGGAAGCTCACCCCGAACATGACAAAGAGCGTGGCCATGCCGTACCCGATGAGCAGGGGGACCACGAGCGGGGCGATGATGGACGCGATGCGGCCAAACCCGGCGGCCCAGCCGGCCCCGGCGCCGCGCAGGTGGGTCGGGAACAGCTCCGGCGTGGTCGCGTACAACGCGCCCCACGCTCCCAAGTTGAAGAAGGACAACGTCATCCCGGCGGCGATGACCGCCCACGGCGCGTGGGCCAAGGCGAACAGTCCCGCCGCCACGGCCGAACCGGCCAGGAAGAGGCCGAGCGTCGGCCGTCTCCCCCACTTCTCGATGGTGAAGGCCGCGCAGGCGTACCCCGGTAGCTGGGCGAGGGTGATGAACAGCGTGTACTTCAGCGAGGTCGTGATTGAAATCCCGCTGTTGACCAGCAGAGACGGCAGCCAGATGAAGGCACCATAGTACGAGAAGTTGACGCAGAACCACACCAGGCCGATGAGGGCCGACCGGGTCCTGAGCCCAGGTGCCCACAGGGCCGCCGTCCGCGCGGGCGGGTCCGGAGTCCCGGCGGCCTCAACCGCCGGTCCGGGGGCGCTGACCCCCGCTGAGCGCTCGAACTGGACGACGATCCGCTCCGCCTCGTCACCCCGCCCCCGGCGGTCCAGGAAACGGACCGACTCCGGCAGCCCGTGGCGGATGACCAGCGCGTACACCGCCGGCACCGCGCCGAGGGCGAGGGCCCACCGCCAGCCTGCTCCGTCGGCCGGGACCACGAAGTAGCCGATGAGGGCCGCGAGCGTCCAGCCGACCGCCCAGAAGGCCTCCAGGACCACGATGACGCGTCCCCGGATCCGGGCCGGCGCGAACTCCGACACCAGGGTGGACGCGACGGGCAGTTCAGCCCCGAGCCCCAGCCCGACGACGAACCGCAGCGCGATCAGCACACCCACCGTGGCGGACAGGGCCGACCCCCCGGTCGCGAGCCCGTACACCAGCAGCGTCCAGGCGAACACCTGCCGCCGCCCGATCCGGTCGGCCAGCAGGCCGCCGAGCGAGGCGCCGATGGCCATACCGGCGAAACCCGCCGAGGCGATCCAGCCCGCCGTGGTCGCGCTCAACTGCCAGACGTGGCGCAACTGGACGATGATGAAGGAGATGAGGCCGACATCCATGGCGTCGAGGGCCCAGCCGACCCCCGATCCCACGACCATCCGGGCGTGCAGGCGGGTGAAGGGCAGGCGGTCCAGCCGTGCGGCATGGTTCATGTAGCGTTCCTTTGTCTGGGCTCCCCGGATCAAGTCTGTCGCACAAAACTCCTTGACGCCAACCCGAACTTCCCTCTCCCACTGGTCGGACGAAGGTGGAAGAATGGTTCCGGGCCTCAAGGGAAGGAAGAACATGACACACATCAAGCGCGTGGGCATTCTGACGGCGGGCGGCGATGCCCCCGGTCTCAACGCGGTCATCCGCGGCTTCGGGAAGACCGCCATCGGCCACTACGGCCTGGAGTTGATCGGGTTCCGCGACGGTATCAAGGGCCTCGTGGAGAACCGTCACGTCGACCTCAACTCGCTGGCGCTGTCGGGTATCCTCACGACCGGCGGCACCATCCTCGGCACTAGTCGCGACAAGGTACATAAGTTCGTCGTCAACGGCGAAGCGGTCGACATGGTGCCGACGGTGAAGGAAAACCTGGAGAAGCTGGGGATCGACGCGCTCGTCATGCTGGGCGGCGGCGGTACGGCGAAGAACGCCAAGCGGCTCATGGACGCCGGGATCAACGTCATCTCGCTGCCGAAGACGATCGACAATGACATCGCGCACAGTGACACGAGTTTCGGCTTTGCCACGGCGATGGAAATCGCGACAGAAGCGATTGACCGCTTGCACAGTACGGCGCACAGCCACCACCGCATCATCCTGGCGGAGTTGATGGGCCACCGCGCGGGGTGGTTGAGCCTCGGCGCCGGGATCGCCGGCGGGGCGGACATCATCCTGATCCCCGAGATCCCCTACACCGTCGAGGCGGTGACGGCGACGATCAAAGCCCGGATCGCCCGCGGCAGCACGTTCTCAGTCGTCGCCGTGGCGGAAGGCGCCCGCAACACGAAGGACACGGCGGATGTCCAGGCCGCCAAACTCCTGGTCGAGACCGCCAAGACCACCGAAGCCCTGGGGGCGGCCAAGACCCACCTGGCCAACGTCCTCGACTCCCAGCGGGAGCACACCTTCGGCCTCGCCCGCGAACTGGAGGCGGCCACCGGCCTTGAGACCCGCGTCACGATCCTGGGCTACGTCCAGCGCGGCGGTACGCCCTGCGCCGAAGACCGGCTGCTCGCGACCCGTCTGGGTACCGCCGCCGCCGACCTGGTGCACGCCGGTGAGTTCGGGGTCCTCGTCGCGGCCCGCGGGCAGGGTACGGAACCCGTCCCCCTCGACGATGTCGCTGGCAAGGTGAAACTCGTCCCCACCGATCACGAGTGGATCGAAACCGCCCGCAAGGTCGGGACCGGCCTCGGCGAGCCTAGAAGTTGATCATGTGGCCGCCGATGCCTTCGGCGGCCTCCTTGATCGCCTCGGAGAGGGTCGGGTGGGCATGGATGTTCCGGGCGATCTCGTCGGCCGTCAGGTCCCACATCTGGGCGAGCGTCAGCTCGGGCAGAAGCTCCGTCACGTCGGCGCCGACCAGGTGGGCGCCCAGCAACTCGTGCGTCGCGGCGTCGGCCACGATCTTGACGAACCCCGTCCCGTGTCCGAGCCCCCAGGCCTTGCCGTTGGCGGCGTACGGGAACTTGGCCGTCACCACGTCGTACCCCCGCTCCTTCGCCCCGGCCTCGGTGTAGCCGAAGGAGGCAACCTGCGGCTGGCAGTACGTCGCCCTGGGCACCATGTCGTAGTTGATGGGGAAGGTCTGGGCACCCGCGATGGTCTCCGCCGCCACGACACCCTGGGCCTCGGCGGTGTGGGCGAGCTGGAGCTTCGCCGTCACGTCGCCAATCGCGTACAACCCGTCGACGTTCGTCCGCATGTAGTCGTCGATCGCGATGGCCCCGCGCCCGGTCAGCGCGACACCGGTTGTCTCCAGGCCGTACCCGGTCGTCCGCGGCTGGAACCCGACGGACATCAGGACCTGGTCGGCCGCCAATTGGAACGCCTCTCCCCCGCCGGCCGGGGCGACGGTGACGCGGGCACCGGTGTCATCCTGCTCGACAGCCTTCACGGCGTGGGCGGTCAGCAGCGTGATGCCGAGCGCCTTGTACGCCTTGGCCACCTCGGCGGATACCTCGGGGTCTTCCAGGGGCAGCACGCGGTCGAGGAACTCCACCATCGTCACGGCCACGCCGTAGTTGGCGAGAACGTACGCGAACTCCGTCCCGATGGCACCCGCCCCGCAGATGATGATCGACTCCGGCAGGGTGGGCGACGTGATCAGTTGCTCGTACGTCAAGACGCGGCCGCCGATGGTCACACCGGGCAAGCTCTTCGTCGTGGCACCGGTCGCGATGATGCAGTTGTCAAAGGTCAGCGTGTCGGATGCACCCGAGTCGAGCGTGAGCTCAAGGGTGGAGGGCCCGGCGAAGGTCCCCCAGCCGGAGTACTCGGTGATCTTGTTCTTCTTCATCAGGAAGTGGATGCCCTTGACCATGCGGTCGGACACACTCCGGGACCGGGTGTAGGCCGCACCGTAATCGAGGCGGATGTCTCCGCTGATCCCGTAGAGGTCTTTCTCCCGCGTGAGGGTGTGGGCGAGTTCGGCGTTCTTCAGCAGGGCCTTCGTGGGGATGCACCCCACGTTCAGACAGACCCCGCCCCACCACTTCTTTTCCACGATGGCGGTTTTCAGTCCAAGTTGGGCGCACCGGATGGTGGCGACGTAGCCGCCGGGTCCCGCGCCGAGAATCACAGCGTCAAAATGAGTCATAGCACGACTCTAGCCCGACTTTGTGACGAACATCTCGTTTTGCGCCGACTTTTTGGGAAGCCGGGTCCGACTCATATACCAACGACTCCCCCACTTGGACTCTATCCTCTCCCCATCGTGGGGTCCTAT
>JAIRVA010000339.1 GCA_031254155.1 Propionibacteriaceae bacterium | reverse complement strand
GGACGCCGTGGCGGTCGGCGATGTTTTTGGCGATGGCAAGGCCGAGTCCCGTACCGTCTTTGTTGATCTCCGAGTGGTCGCGTTGGAAGCGCTCGAAGACGTGGGGGAGGTGGTCGGGGTCGATACCCGACCCGTGATCCTGGACCGACCAGGTCGAGCGGTCAAGACGGACGTGGATCCGGGCCCCGCGCGGCGAGAACTTGATGGCGTTGTCAAGGATAATCACGAGCAACTGCCGCAGTCGGCCGTAATCACCGTGGAAGGGGATCGGGCCGACGAGGTTGCACTCGTAGTCGAGGCTGATCCCCGCCACCTCGGCTGTGTGCCGGACGGAGCGCAGCGCATCGTCGGCGACGTCGGTGAAATCGAGATCGGCCATGTCCATGGTGAAGTCCGGGTTCTGGAGGCTCGTCAGGTCGAGCAGGTCGTTCACGAGCCGCTCGAGCAGGATGGCCTCAGACAGTAACTCATGGTGGTAGTCGTCAACCTGGGCCGGCGCGGTCACCGTACCATCGCACAGCGCCTCCAGCGATCCCCGGAGCACGGTCACCGGCGTCCGCAACTCGTGCGAGATGGTCGACACGACATCACCGCGCTGCCTGGTCGCGGTCTCGGCTTCGACGGAACGGGCCGACAACTGGGCGGTCATGTCGTCCAGGGCCTCGGCGAGTTCGCCGATCTCGTCGTCCTGGCGTACGTTGGTTGTCGCGCTCAAGTCACCCGCGCGGACCCGCAGCGCGGCGGCCTTCATGGTCGACAGCGGGGTCGTGAAGCGCCGGGCCAGGATGCCGGAGACCAGGAAGACCGCGGCAATGCCCAGGACAAGGGTAAATCCGAGCGCCAGGGCGAGCGACTCCAGCGTACTGGCAATGGTCGTGATCTGGTCGTACAAGACCACCGCCCCCACCACCTGGCCGTCCGCCAGCGTGATCGGCTGGGCGACGACCACGGCCGACCGGCCCCGCCAGCCGCCGACGCACTCGCTCGCCATGTTGTGCCCCGCCAGCGCGCGGTCGATCACGTCGTCCGCCCAATCGGGCAGACTACGTGGTGAATTGCCGTTAGCGGTGTGGCCCAGAGTCTGCCCGGAGGTGTCAACGAACCAGACATCGGCCATTGTCATGTCGTGCAGCGCCTGGAGGTACGTGGTGTACGCCGCGTTCCCGTCCAGCGGATAGAGGGCCGCCACGCTCTGGCTGATCTGCGCCGCCGAGTCCTCGAGCTCGCTGCGGTGGACGTCCGTGTGATAGGCCGCAAACATGAAATAGTACGCTGCCCCGAGCGCGATGGACATGATCAGGAAGCCCGCGCCTAAGTACGTGATCAGGCGCTGGCGGATCCGGTTGGTCATGTCAGGACCTCGAATTTGTAGCCCACGCCCCAGATCGTCACAACGCTCCACTCCGGGTGGGGGACGGCTTCCAGCTTGGCGCGCAGGCGGCGGATGTGCGAGTCGACGGTCCGGCCGTCGCCGAAGTAGTCCGATCCCCAGACGCTGTCGAGCAGGTTGGGCCGCGAAAAGACCTTGTTCCGGTTGGTGGCCAGGAGCCACAATAGCTCGGTTTCCTTCTTTGTCAAGGGGATACGCTGGCCGTCGATTTCGGTGGTGTACGCGTCGAGGTCGACGACAAGCCCGTCGTGGCGGACCACCTGGGCGGACATCGGTGCCAACCGGCGCAGGATGGCCCGGATCCGGGCCATCAGTTCGGCCGGCGAGAAGGGCTTCACGACGTAGTCGTCGGCACCGGTGTCGAGGCCCATGATCCGTTCAAAGTCTTCACCACGGGCGGTCACCATAATGATGGGAACGGTACTGGTCCGCCGGATGGCCCGACAGATGGAGTACCCGTCCAGGCCCGGCAGCATCACGTCGAGGAGGATGACATCGTAGCCATTGGTGGTGGCCTTACTGAGCGCCTCCGTGCCATCGTACGTACAATCGACGGTAAATCCCTCTTTTTTTGCGTACTCGGCCACTATCCCGACAATCCGCCGATTGTCGTCGGCGATCAGCATTCTCATTCCGCCTCCCCTTTACTGACCTCCTTGGCACGTTGCGCTCATTAGGAACCGCTGATTTACCAGGTGCCGCCATCTCATCCCGCCGGACGCCCGGCTGACGACACCGCGTAAGTCAGCACTTCCTTTTATCACCAATGTTCCCACCTCGCCGACTACTCCGCGCGCGTCCTGGCAGGCCGCGGTGGCCGGCCGCCCCGTCCGGCGCGGGGTGGGCGGTCGCTCCAGCGCCCGCAGCGGCAACCCCCAGGGCCCCCGTGGCGCAAATGGCCACTGTCCCACGTCCGTTCTGGGGGTTGCCGTCGCGGGTACCTGTACCGGAGACGGGTCGGAAACCTGCGTCGTTACTGTCGCAAGTCTGGCCGGCATACCCACCAAGGTCGGCCTCCGGTCCGCTCCGGCGGTCAAGCCGCCCATCGTACTGGTTCCATCGCACACCCCGTGTCCAGCGCCCGGGCCAGGTCTGGATCTGTTGCTTCCGGCATAAGTGACGCTTATATCCATGCCCGCACCATTACGGAGTACGGCGGCGTCAGCGTGGGCCGGGGAACCCACCGGCGCGCGATCGGCCTCGTCCCGCCCTGGCCCACCGGCCAGGCTTCGCAATCCCCAATTGCTGGCGACGAGGTCCGACGGGCGCGCCGTGGTACGAAAGTTGACGGCCGACCACGCCAATTGTCTAGCGGCTTCGGCCGCGACGCTGGCGAGCCCTCGATCACCGGGTCCCCCGCGGGCATCCGATGAGGCGCCGAACAACAACAGGGCTACCAGATCGTCTGATAGCCGGTTTTCCATGACACTTCCCTTTCGTGAGTGCCACAAATCTTAGGAGACAGGTGTGACAAAACTGTGACCTTTACTAGACGTATTGGCTGTGTTCCGCGACTATTTTCGGACCACAATCGTTTGCCTAGAATGACTGTTGTGTTTTAGCCGGAGTTTCGGGGTCGCGGGCGGGGGTACGAACCCGGTGCCAGAAGGGCCACAGGGCGTTGGTGTCGCGGAGGTACGCGTCGTACCCCGGCCGGAGCGTCCGGTTGCGACCATCGGCCAGCGGGATGCTGACGAACCAGAACATGAGGGTGTTGACCAGCGCGCCCGCGGCGTACATCCACCAGTGGCGCGGGGTGGCCGAGGCCATAATGACGAACACGCCCCACCACATGAGGATCTCGCCCAAGTAGTTGGGGTGGCGGGAATGGTGCCACAACCCGGCGCGAATGAGACGGTGCTCGCCCGCGTACTGACGGCGGAAGCGGTGCAGCTGGGTGTCGGCGACGAGTTGGAGGGTCGTCGCGGCGAGGCACAGGACGACGCCGGTCACCGTGACGACGGTGGTCGCGGGCGCGGCCAGGTACGTGATCGCCGGCAGCAGGCAGAGGTAGACCACGAGGGTCGGGAACAGGGTGACGCCGACCAGTGCGATCAGGGGCCACAGGCGCGGATTTCCGGATCTTAGCTTGTCGTACCGCCAATCCTGGGTACTGAGGTTCGTGAAGGTGTACGCCCAGTTGGCGGTCAGCCGGACTCCCCAGATGGTGATCGCGAGCGCGAGCAGGATCGTACCCACGGTGAGACTGCGGTCGTACGCGATCAGGCCGACGACGATGACCGGTGGCGCGACGCTCCAGTACGGGTCGTAAACGGATAGGTTGCCGAGCGCCAGGCCGACGAGGTAGACGGCGAGGGTGGCACCGAGGTCGGCGACCAGGACCCGGCCAAACACGGGCCAGGCGGCGAGCGCCGCGAACAGCGCGACCGCCAGCGCGGTGGCGACCACGTACACCGCCGCAATCAGGGCAAAGCCAGCCGCGCGGCTCTGCTTCAGAGGTACCACGACACATATTGTGCCACGTGCGGGCGCCCGTCCCCAGCGGGGAAACCTGGGGTATAGGCCAGTATTTCGCTTTCGTGGACTTCACCTCGACGTTGACTCCCTTGCTCAGCCAAGTGATGTCATCGGTGGGCAAAGGACCGCGAGGTATCCATTCCTGTATGCCCTCACCTCGGTACTGGAACCTCTCCGCGAACCGAATTTCGTTGATGGTCAGCACTTCGCCGTGGGTGTCGATGCCCAGGTCGGTTCAATGAACCCGGCGGCGCGTTCACGGGCCTTGCGGGCGTCGAGCCACCTGGTTTTCGCGATACCAACATGAAATACACCTAGTTGACACACCACACAAGGTTGATAATCATCTCTCCCAAGGTCTACCAGGAGGTTTCGGTGCGCAGTCAGTTGTCAATGTGGAAACGGGCGACCACGGCGGTGGCCGTACTCGCCATCGCGGGGATGGGGCTCGTCGCCCCGCAGGCTAGCGCCGCGCCGTACTCGGGCGGGCTCGACCCGCAGGACAAGGCCAGCGTCCGCCAGGCGTACCAGACCTATTACGCGCCCGCGCTGAGCGTGGCGCCGGGATGGACCGGCAGTGTGGCGAACTGTGACGCGGGGACGACCTCGGCCGCGTCGAACGACGCGATCCTCACGGTGATCAACTTCTACCGGGCGCTCGCCGGGCTGGGTCCGGTGACGCAAGACGCCACGACCTCGACGACGTACGACCAACAGGCCGCGCTCATGCTGCAGGCCGCGGGGACACTCAGCCACGCCCGGCCCAGTACGTGGACCTGCTACACGCCCGAGGGCGGTAACACCTTCCCGCCGGGCGTGGTCAGCGAGGCCATCGCATATTGGCAGGGTACGTACGTCAACCCCATTTCCATCTACGTTGACGACTCGGGCATGGGCAACGAGATTCTGGGGCACCGGGCGCAGATCCTCTACGCCAACACAGGTTCGCTCTCGTTTGCCAGTACGAGCAACTTCAATGTCCTGCATGTATTGGCGGACTACTCGGTCGCCACGCCGGGGACGTACGCGTGGCCGTCCGCGGGGTACTTCCCGTACGAAGTCATGAATACGACGGCGCAACGCTGGTCGTACTACCCGGCCGCCTGCGACGCGTCAACTGCCACCGTCGCCGTGACGAAGAACGGTACGGCACTCGCCACCTCGAACGCATCGCCGGTCTGGAACGCGGCCGACAGTTACCATTTGACCGCCCTTGGCTGGGACATGCCGCCGCTCACCGCCCCGGCGCTGGGTGCGGAAGACACGTACGTAGTGACGATCAGCGGGCTGACCGGCTGCTCGACCACCTCCGATTCGTACACTGTGACAGCGTTCAACGCCGCCGAGACGACGGTGACGATCGCGGGAGTCACGATCAGTGGTACCGCGCAGGTCGGCCAGGCGCTGACCGCGACGGCGACCGGCGTGTTGCCGGCCGACGCGAGTCTCGCGTACGCCTGGCACCGCGGCACGCAGGTCGTCGGGACGGGGTCGGCCTACACTCCTACCGCCGCTGACAACGGGCAAGCCCTGACGGTGACGGTGACCGGTACGAAGACGGGCGCCGTCCCTGGGAGCGCCACCTCGGCGGCGGTCACGGTCCAGCCGGGTACGCTGACGGCCCCGCAGCCGGTGATCATCGGTGCCGCCCAGACCGGGCAAACCCTGAGTGTCACGACGGGTGCCTGGGCGCCAACAGGGGTCGCGCTGGCGTACCAGTGGTCGGCGGACGGGGTCCCGGTCACCGGGGCCACCGCGGCGACGTACCCTCTGACAAGCGGTGATATCGGGAAGACGTTCACAGTCGCGGTGACGGGAACGCTCGCCGGGTACACGCCGACCACCGCCACCTCGGCGTCGACCGTGGCCGTGGTCAAACCAGCCATCGTGGCGGGTACGCCGACGATTAGTGGTACGGCCCAGGTAGGCCAGACTCTGGCCGCGGATATCGGGACGTGGAGTCCGGACGGGTTGACTGTGTTTCGTGAGTGGTGGGTGAACGAGATCGGGTCGGGGAGCAGTTCGACGTACACCATCCTGCCGGAGGATCTGGGTGCGATGATCCGGTTTGAGACGACGGCCTGGTATGACGGCCTGCCGGTGAAGCAGTCGGTGACGGTTGGCCCGGTGGTGGCGGGGACGTTGACGACGGCTCAGCCGACGATCAGCGGGGTGCCGGCGGTGGGCGGGGCGCTCACAGCGAACCCGGGTGTGTGGAGCCCGGCGGGGGTCGAGTTCGCGTACCAGTGGTCGGCTGATGGGGTGGAGATCCCGGGTGCGACCGCGGCGACGTACGCTCTGACAAGCGGTGATATCGGGAAGACGTTCACAGTCGCGGTGACCGGGTCGTTGACGGGTTACACGTCGGCGACGCTCGAGTCGGCCGCGACCGCGGCCGTGGCGAGTACGCCGGCGTCGGCCGAGACGCCGGCTGGGACGCCGGCTGGTGGGACACCGGTGGGTAGTGAGACGTCGGGTACGACGACCGTACCGTCCGGGTCGGCCGCGGCCGGAAGTACGCCGGTGACGGTACCCGGTGGTGGGTCGGTGGCCGGGACCGCGAGTGGTACGGCGGCAGCCGTCGTACTCGTCCTGCTCGGTCTGGCCACAACCCTCGTCGCCGCGAGGCGCCGCCTGGGCTAACCTCATCTGTCGCCGCGGCGCCAAGTCGCGTAGACTGAC
>JAIRVA010000251.1 GCA_031254155.1 Propionibacteriaceae bacterium | reverse complement strand
CATTGACTGCTCCGACCGGCCGCCCGCGACACTCGACAACAGGACCGCGAAACGGGTCTCCAGGTCATCACGTCCCGCCATGACGGGCGGGACAGCGCCGGCATTCGGAGTGTAGGGGTTCCGTACGGCATCCATAGACCGTACTTTACTAGAGTTAGTCAGGTTTATTGGAAATTCGGCGTTTTCACTAAACCTCACTAAATCTCACTAAACCTTACTAAACCTGAGTAACTTTCCTAATATGCCGCCGTCGGCAGCCGAGGTACCCCGCCCGCGACGTAGACTTGTCCCCGGGCCAACCGGGAGAAGCGAGGTAACGTGGGTCACATTCACGTACTGCCGGGGCAGTTTGACCTGACGGTCAGCGCGTACATCATCCGGACGGCAGACCAGGGCACCCCCCCGGCCCTGCTGCTCCACCGCCACAAGACTCTGGGCGTCCTGCTGCAACCCGGCGGTCACGTCGAGCTGGATGAGACCCCCTGGCAAGCCATGATGCGTGAGATCCGTGAGGAAACTGGCTATGAACCGGATCAGTTGCGACTCCTACAACCGCGGCTCCGGCTGTCGTCGCTCCCGGGCGGCGACCTCCACCCTGTCCCCGTCGGCGTCCGCAGCTTCCCGTTTGGCGACCTGCCTCACTTCCACACCGACCTGACGTACGCCTTCGTGACGAACGCGGACCCGCGGTCAGCCGTCGGCGCGGGCGAGTCTCGTACCCTCGCCTGGTTCACGCGCGACCAGTTGACCGACCCGGCCCTGGAACTGTACGCGGATGTCCGGGTGCTGGCCCTCTTTATCCTGGACCACCTGCTGGTGGAGTGGGAGGCGGTGCCGACGACCCCGGCCTATCCCGCGCGCTTGGCGAGTTCCTCCCGCTCCAATTCCGTGTAGGCGATCTTCCCCACCCGGGTGGTCGGCAGCGAGGTCCGGAACTCGAGCTGTCGCGGTACCGCCCACTTGATGAGTTGTTTCCGGCAGTACGCGAGGAGTTCGTCTCGTACCTCGTCCGAGCCCAGGCTCCCGTCGGTCAGCAGTACGAACGCCTTCAGGGACGACATCTGGTAGTCATCGGGCAGCCCGATGACGCAGGCCCGGTTGACCAGCGGGTGGGCCTCGAGCACGTTCTCGACCTGCATCGGGTACACCGACACGCCGGACACCTTGATGAGCCGCTTGATCCGGCCCATGAAGTAGATGTACCCGTCCTCGTCCATGTGCCCGATGTCGCCGGTGTGCAGCCAGGTCCGCCCGTCGGCGTGGACCCGCAGCGTGGAGGCGGTGGCTTCGGGATCCTTGAGGTACCCCGTCATGAGGGTCGGCCCGGCCACGCAGATCTCGCCGTTGGTCCCGTACGGTACCTCCGCCCCGGTGTCGTCGTCGACGATCTTGGCCAACATGCCGGGGATGGGGATGCCGGTCGAGTTCTCGCGGTACTTGCCAAGCGGCGAGGCCGCACAGGCGGTGACCGACTCCGTCAGCCCGTACCCCTCCGTCAGTTCAACTGTCGCCCCCTGGGCCCGGAAGGAGGCGTCGACGCGCCCCTTGAGGTCCGCGCTCAGCATGTCGGCGCCCGAGTACGCGCCCTTGAGGCGGGCGAGGTTGACCTTGGCCCACTTGGGGTTGTTGATGAGGGCCTGGAACAGGGTCGGTACGCCGGCGATGAAGGCTGGCTGGAACTTGATGACGTTTTTGATGTAGTTGTCGGCGGAGAACTCGGGCACGAGCACGAAGTGGGCCCCGACGTAGAGGGCGGTGTTGATGAAGAGCCCGAGCCCGAACCCGTGGAAGACGGGCAGGATGGCGAGCACCGAGTCGCCCAGGGTGAACCCGGTGATGTAGCCGACGGACACCGCCAGCGCGTTGAAGTTGGCCGACGAGAGGACAATGCCTTTGGGCAGGTTCGTCGTACCGCCCGAAAACAGGATGACACAGCCGTCGTCGGGCTCGATGGGGCGGACGTACGGTGTCGTCGCGGGGGCGGCGGCGCCGGTCGCCAGGAAGTCCTTCCAGTGGATGACGAGCGGATCGTTGTCCGGGACTGCCGGGATCTTGCGCCCCTTCGTGACGGCGAAACCAAGCTGCATCGGACGGCTCAGGTAGTCGGAGAAGCGGGTGATGACCACGCGCTCCAGCCCGGTTTCCTGCGCCAGATCGCGGAAGGTGGGGTAGAACATGTCGACCGTGACGGCCCAGCGGGCCTCGGTGAGCGCGATGTAATGCTTCAACTCGACGGGCGAGCTGAGCGGGTGTGTCATGACCGCGTTCGCACCGATCTTGTTGACGGCGTAGAAGCAGATGATCGCGGCGGGTACGTTGGGCAGCGAGATCACCACGGAGTCGTGGGCACCGATGCCGTGGGCCGCGAACGCCGCGGCGCAGGTGTCGACCTCGGTGACGAGTTCGGCGTACGTCAGGCGCTTGCCCATGTAGTAGAGCGCCGGTTCGGCCGGCCACTTGCCCGCCGAGGCGGCGAGCATCTCGTACAGCGTGAGGTCAGGAACCTCAATATCCTCCGGCATGTCTCCGTACAGTTTCAGCCACGGCTTACTCGTTGTCACTGGCTACTCCTTTACCGGTACGGGCCCCGCCCCCCGCCAAGTATAGGGACATTATCAGACGTTTTCGAGCTGTTCCGGATGGGCGAGATACTCCCTCAGAAGGTCAAGCGACCGCGCGTCGTAGTATCCGTCGGCGATCCGCTCGTCGAGGGAAACCCGTAGCGTGAGCATCTTCCGGACCGTCGGCGCGCCGTCCGCGCCCACCGTCACCGTCGGCTGGACCTGGCCGATCGCGACGAACAGCGAGCAGGTTCCCCACTCGAAGAGGTGGTGGTACGGCGCGTCCAGGCCGACGCTGCCGAGGTTTGCCACGAACACGCTGGCCCGCATGGGGTCGATGCCGCGCAGGAAGCCGGGCGTGTCGACGTAGAAGTCGTAGAGGTCCAGCAGCTTGATCGCGAGGCGCAGCAGGCCCCGCGGGAGGCGCATGAACAGGCTGATGAGCTGGTCATCGGCCTTGGCGGCACCACTCTTCGCGGTACGGATCTCGCCTTTGAGCTTGGCGATGATCGTCCGCCGGTAGTCCTCGGGCTTCACAGTGACAAGGACATTCGTCTCCGCGCTGTCGTCGGTGTACTGGCGGCGGGCGACGAACGAGAGCGAGACGTCGCGGCGTTGGTACAGGCGCCGGCCCTTGATGTAGCGGTTCAGCGTCGGGCGGGCCCGCAGTACCTTGACCAGCGCGACCATGATCGCCTGGAAGAGAGTGATCGCCTTGTCGGTCCCCTTGGTCGCTTCGATGTACGCGAGGAGGGGTTCCACGTCGATCTGGATGGGGAAGTACGCGATGGACTCGTTGCGACCCTTCATCATGTACGGGAAGATGGCGTTGAGGTCGTTCGGCAGCTGGACCCGGGTGGCGTCGTACCGGTCTCCCCGCCCAGGGCGCGGTCTAGTCGGGCTCATGAGGTTACCCCCTTTGTCAATGTTCACCGCTGCACGATGTTAGTACATTCCGTACGCCGCTTGACGCCCGGCCACGGCTTGGGGTCAGAACCCCTCGGGGTTTTGGGGTACGTACGGTGCGGCCAGGGTGGCCAACTCATCGTCGGTCAAGGTGAGGTCCAGGGACGCGATGGCGTCGGCCAGGTGCTGGGGCTTGGTCGCCCCGACGATGGGGGCGGTGACGGCGGGTTGTTGCCGGACCCACGCCAAAGCCACCTGCGCCAGCGGTACGCCCCGCGCCGCGGCGACCACCGCGACCGCGTCGACAATCGCGCGGCTCATCGCCTCCTGCTGGCGGTAGAGGGTATGTCCGAACCCATCGGTCGCGCTCCGAGGCGTCGCCGACCCCCACGGCCTGGTTAGTCGGCCCCGCGCGAGCGGACTCCACGGGATGATGCCCACGCCCTGGTCCAGGCAGTACGGGTGCATCTCGCGTTCCTCCTCGCGCATGAGGAGGTTGTACTGGTCCTGCATCGAAATGAACCGCGTCCACCCGCCGAGGTCGGCGGCGTGCTGCATCGTCGCGAACTGCCAGGCGTACATCGACGACGCCCCGAGGTACCGCGCCTTGCCGGCCCGGACCACGTCGTCCAACGCCTCCATGGTCTCTTCGACGGGTACGGCCGGATCAAAACGGTGGATCTGGTAGAGGTCGACATACTCCACACCCAGTCGGCGCAGACTGGCGTCGATGGCCGTCATGATGTGGGCCCGCGACAGGCCGGCGCCGTGCGGCCCGGGGTACATCCGCCCGTTGACCTTCGTCGCGATGACGACCTCTTCGCGGCGCGCGCAGTCGCGCAGCGCCCGCCCGACGATCTCCTCGCTCGTACCGTCGGAGTAGACGTCCGCCGTGTCGAACGTCGTGATCCCGGCCTCGAGCGCCTGCGCGATGAGCTCCCGGCTCGCCGCCTCGGGCAGGCTCCAGGCGTGCGTCCCGCGCCCCGGCTCCCCGTAACTCATACACCCGACGATAAGCTCCGATACCCGCAACCCGCTGGTCCCCAGTTGGCTGTATTCCATGACGCTCCCCTTACGCGACGTTCGGTCCTGTCGTTTCAGCGTACTCCTCGCGGCGAGCGGTGACGGCCAGGATGAGGACGCCGACGATCACGGCGGCGATGCCGAGTCCGCGGAGGGGGGTCATCGCCTCGCCGAGGACGATCATGCCGAGGACGGTGGCCGTGGCGGGCTCGGTGAGGTTGAGGGTGGTCGCGGTGGCCGCCGAGGTCCCCGCCAGACCGGTGAGATTGAGGGCGTACGCGGCCACCATTGTTCCCAGTGCCAACCAGGCCGCGACCGCGACTCCGCGCGGGGTGGCGAGCCAGGTGAGATCGGTCCCGATTAGGGTCACGACCGCCATCAGCGCCCCGGTCGTCATGGCCGTCGCGGCGACATCGAGGGGGTGCCAACCCCGCTGGAGCAGCCATTTCGCACCGACGGCCAGGCCGGCGAAGGAGGCCCCGGCGACGAGGGAGTCCCCGATCCCGAGGAGGGACACGGACTGCGTGCCCGTACCCGGGGTCGCTGACAGCGCCACGACCCCGGCGACCGACACGACTGTCGCCGCCACCCAGGCGAGACGTGGCCGGTGGTGCAGGACGAGCCACTCGATCAACCCCGCGAACAGGGGTGACGACCCGAGCGCCACCATGGTACCGACCATGACCCCGTTTTGCCGCGTACCTTCGAAGAACGTGGCCTGGTACGCCATGATGCAGGCCGCGCAAGTGACGACCACCAGCGCCTCGCGGAGCGTCGGGCGGGTGATGACCGGCGTGGCGCGGGGGTAAGGCCGCCGGAGGTGGGCGACGAGGCCGATGACGCCGAGGAGCAGTCCGCCCGCCGCGAGGCGGATCGCCCCGACCGACAGCGAGCTGGCTCCGGCGGGCGCGAGGGCGCGCGTCGTCCCTGTCGTCCCGAACAGGACGCCCGCGGCCACCACCAGCAGTGCGTATCTCACCAATCTATTATCGGGGCTGAGTACGGTGGCCACTGAGAGACACCGGACTTCGGACGAGCGAAGCATCAAATCAGCGCTAAGCCCCCTCCGAATCCACGCTAGCGCTGTTTTGGGTAACTTCAACAGCGCTAACGCGCACCCTGTGCGAGATGAAGTACGCCGACTCCCCGTACGCGATCACGAAGAGCCTCGACCAGGCCCTGCGCCACCGCCGGGCGGCGTTTGTCGAAGAGACCAGGACACGCAAGGCCGTCCACCTCACCCTGATCACTCCCTTCGGTCTCGCACGGAATCAGTACGCGGACGGGATCCAGTCCCAGGTGGCGATGACGAACATCATTCATCGTACGGCGTAGTCACATCCACCGTCGGCCCGACATAGGTGGCCTCCTGCAGGGCGTGCAACACCTGGATAACTGGGGCGGTGACCTGCGTGCCGTGCTGCCGGATGACGTCGACGCTTATCTCGCTCAACTCACTGGACTCGCGGACGGCGATCGCGGTACTCCGATAGGCCGTGAGCGAGGTCTTCGGGAGCGCCGCCACCGCCATACCCCCGCCGACAAGCGTCTGGAGGAGCACTGCGTCGTCGGTCTCGCAGCAGATGGCCGGTTCGAACCCGGCGCGGCGGGCGACGGCTTCCAGGTAGGCCCGGGAGCGTGAGCAGGCGGTCGCCCACTCCATGTCGGCGAAATCGCTGAGGCGGGGCGTCCGTTGGCGGGCCAGCGGATGGGACGCGGGAATGACCAGGTACACGGGATCGACGTAGAGCGTGGTGTGCTCGAACTCGTCCTCGCGGTCAAAGTCGAACACGATGCCCAGGTCGGCCTGGTCATCTTGCAACATCTGTTTGACCTGTGTGTGTGATCCTCGCAGCAGTCGGACCCGGGGCGGCGGCGGCGCGCCGACCCGGAGTAGTTCCAGCGCCCGCGACACCAGCGTACTCATGGCCGAGCTGAAGGCGGCCAGCCGGACCGTCGTCAGGGCACTGTCACGGAAGGCTTCCAGTTCGGCCGTGGCGGCGGCGAGACGATCCGAGATGGCGTCCGCGTGGCCCAACAGGACGCGGCCGGCCTCAGTCGCGACAACCCCCCGCGGCCCGCGGATAAGCAACTGGACGCCGGTCGCGCGCTCCAGTGCCTGGAGTTGTTGGGTGACGGCGGGCTGGCTCCACCCTAAATCACGCGCGCCAGCCGAGACCGAGCCCGCCGCGAGTACGGTTCGGAAGATCAAGAGCCGCCGTGGGTCCAGTCCCATGGCCCCATGATATCTGATCGCACGGCCGGGAAACCAGGGCGGTACCGTCGGATGGTGCCCACGGTCGCTGACTTTGCTCGCCTGGCATAATTGTGACATGACAGGGAGCGGTCTACGGCTGATGGTGGCGACTGGCGTCGGTAATTTGGCGGCGCGGGCGTCGCGGGTGGTGGGTCGGGGGTCGGGGGCGTCGATCCGGGGCCAGGTGATCACGCGGTTGGCGCCGAGGGCGTTCGCAGACCTGTTGGACGGTCGCCGTGTCCTCGTCGTGTCGGGTACGAATGGCAAGACCACGACCACTCACCTGTTGGCTGCCGCGGTGGGCGAGGGGGCGCTCGGCCGGGTCGTCACCAACGCCGACGGTGCCAACCTGAGGCCGGGGATCGTGTCTGCGCTCAGTGGGGGCCGCGGGGCGGAGACCGCCGTCGTGGAGGCAGATGAGCGCGTGGTAGCTGGTCTGATCGCGGAGGGCCGCCCGGAAATCCTGGTCATGCTGAACTTCAGCCGTGACCAGATGGACCGCCACCAGGAGATCAAGTCGCTGGGCCGCAGCTGGCGCGACGCCCTGCTCGCGGCGGGTCCGGCTGGCCCGGTCGTGGTGGCGAACGCGTCGGATCCACTGGTGGCCTGGGCGGCTTCCGCCGCCAACAAGGTGATTTGGGTGGAAACTGACACGAGGTGGACGGCTGATGCGGCCGTATGCCCGCAGTGCGGGGCGGTCCTCGCCGGGGTCGCGGGACCCCGTGGTTGCTGGAACTGTCCCGCGTGTGGGTTCACCCAGCCCGCCGCGGATTACGGGGTGGACGGCTGGGCGATCCGCCTGCCGGATGGGTCGGTCACTACCCCGGCGCTGCGGGTACCGGGGCGGTTCAACGTGTCCAACGCGGCGTGTGCGCTGGCGGCGGCCGTGGCGGCGGGCGTCGGCGTCGAGGCCGCTTTGCGGGGGATGCGGACGGTGGCCGCACCGGCGGGCCGCTTCGCCACCCTCGCGTTCGGGGCGGTGACGGCGCGGTTGATCCTGGCGAAGAATCCCGCGGGTTGGGCGGAGGCGTTGCCGATGGCAGCGAGTGAGCCTCTGGTCATGGCGATCGATGCGGTTGCCGCGGACGGTAAGGACTTGTCGTGGCTTTGGGACGTCGAGTTTGAACAGTTGCGTGGCCGTACGGTCGTTATCACCGGCCCCCGGACGCAGGACCTGGCCGTACGACTGACGTACGCCGATGTCGGCCACCGCGTGGTACCGGACCTGGCGACCGCGCTCGCCGGGCTGGCGGGGTCTGTTGATGTCATCTCGACCTACACGCCGTTCCAGCGCCTGCTCAAGCTGGGCCGCCCGGTTGCGCAGGCCCCGGTGCGGACAGCACTCCCGTCTCCGTCTCCATCCCCGGTCTTGCCGCTTCCCCGGCCGCGGGACGCTTGTGTGTCGGATTCGGGCGAGTTCGGACACATGAGCGCCCCCGCGCGGGCCCGGCCGGTGGAGATCGTGGTGGTGTATCCCTCCTTGCTGGGGGTGTACGGAGACTATGGCAATGCGCGGGTACTGCAGCAACGCCTGATGTGGCGGGGGATTGACGCGACGTTGGTCACGGTCGAACCCGGTGAACCGCTCCCGCTGACGGGCGCGGTGTACCTGTTGGGTGGTGGTGAGGATGCCGCCCAGGTTACCGCGGTCGAGCATCTGCGCGCGGACGGGCACG
>JAIRVA010000203.1 GCA_031254155.1 Propionibacteriaceae bacterium | reverse complement strand
GAGAGTGTCACCCACCACCACACCATTGGACGAGTTCAGATCGGCGACCTCCACCACCAGGGGGCCCATGGTCAGCCGGGCATACCGCCGCGACACCTGCTGGTCGGCGAGCACAATGTCACAGCCCGTGTCCCGGCCGATCACCTGCGACCCGGCCCGCAACGCGAACGATTTGCCCGCGTCCGGCCCGGAAATCACCCGCAACCACCCGGCCGTCGTACCACCGCCCCCGGTCGGCGTCGCGTACGGCACGACCCGCACCCGCTGGCCGGAACACACCACGGTGTCCCACAACAGGGACCGGCCCGGCAGGGTTGTCACCTCATGCCGGTCCTCGGCCATGACCTGCAACGTCACCGGTTGGCCTGGGTCAGCGGGGACCCCCGTCATGCCCGCCCACACCACGCCCGCCACGTCCGCCACCGTCGCCGTACCCTCCGCTGTCACCGTCACCGGCACCGACGACCCGTCCGGGGTTTCGACATCCAGCCTGAGCTTCATTCACGTAGCCTTTCCAGTCAGCGCATCATGATCGGGAACGTGGTCGTCGGAGCCGTGAGCGCCCCCACCCGGACCTGGAGGGCACACCGGTCCACCGGTTGCCGGGCCAGGATCCGGATACCCGTCTTGCCCGCCGCGTCACACACGTCCACACCCACCCCGGCCAGACCCGTCCCACCCGTCACAGCGAGCAGGAGTGTGGTCTCCATTCCCGTGATCGTCTCCGAAGACAGAACCTGGGTGGCCGTCCCCCCGCCCAGCCATTGCGCCCACACCGTGTACGGCACCGGAGTGCCATCCACCGCAGTCAACGTGACCGGGGCCGCGTCCACGGTGAGACCGGTGACCCGCTGCAACGGGAAACTCGTACCCGTGATCGCCCGCAGATCATCACTGGTCGTCCGGTTCACCGCCTCCAACCACTGGGAATAGTCGTCGGGCGGCCCCCCGTCGGCGTACAAGTCCACCCCGACCAGCAGACCGGCCCGGACGGTCGCCCCCGCGCCCACCTGCACGCCAACGAGTTTGTGGGCGCACACGCCGGTGAACCCGTCCGTGGAAGCCTTCAACCGCTCCACCACCACCGGCGGGTCGGCGGTCACCTGGGGGCACGCACCGTCGCCGAGCGGTGGCAGATCAAGGAGAACATCACCAGTCAACCCGCTCGCTGGGGTCGCCGACAGTGACACCGTCAAACGGGTCGCGTCAGCCGTCTCGTCGTACCGGGCGTCGAAATCCAGACGCAACCCACTCGGCGACGTGTTCCCCGTCACATGGGCCGCCACCGTCGTCACCGGACCCCGCTCTACCGGACCCCCACCAGTGAACACCCCCGTCAGCCACAAGACGAGCACCGTCACCACGAGCACCCCCACACCCGTACCGACAATCACCGGGACCTTCTTCGACCGGGACGGCGACGGCACCACTAGTACGGAACGGGTAGCCGGGACTGGGACCGCTTTCACGTACGTCTGGCCCGACTCGTCCGGGACCACCGGGTCCGGACCGGCGGGCGGACTCGCGGGACGTATCGGAGAACGCGCCCGGATGTCCGTCTCCACGCCAAGACGCGCACCCACCGTCTGCGTCACCGGCTGGTAGCCGAGGATCGCTTCCACCTCCGCTTTCGGCGGAAGCTCATCCTCCGCCGTCTCCCACTGGTCGGGTTGGGGTTGGGCGGGGAGCGGGGTGGTGCCGAGATCCTGGGGGGTGAGTGCCCGCAGGGTATGGGCGGTGTCGGCGGCGGTGAGCCGGTGGGCAGGGTTTTTGGCGAGCATCGTGTCGATGACCGTCCACAACGGTGTGGGGACGGGGAGGCGGGGCGGGGCGGAGTGGAGGTGGCGGAGTGCGATGGTGGTCCCGGTGCCGTCGCCGGCGTACGGGGTGCGTCCGGCGATCAGCTGGTAGAGGACGATCCCGGCCGCGTACACGTCGGTTTCGGGCCCGGATTTGCCGTACGCGGCGAGTTCGGGGGCCATATAGTAGGGGGTGCCGATCGTCTCGGTTCCGGTTGTGGTGTCGTGGGTGAGGCGGGCGATGCCGAAGTCGGCCAGACGGATGTCTGCCGGGTGGTGGGGTCCGGGGGTGGCGAGGAGGATGTTGTCGGGTTTCACATCCCGGTGCAGGATGCCTTGACTATGCGCGTACGCGAGCGCGTCCAGCACGACCGCCACGTACGCGACCGCGTCGGCGGGGGCGAGGGTGGGCTGGGTGGTGAGGAGGGTGGCGAGGCTGGGACCGTCCACCAAGTCCATGATGATGGCCAAGTCGTCGCCTTCGACGACCAGGTCGGTGACGCCCACAATGTTGGGGTGGTGCAGGCTGGTGAGGAGGGTGCGTTCCCGGACGAACCGGGTCAAGACTTCCGGGTCGTGGGCGTAGTGGGGCCACAGGAGTTTCGCGGCGACGGGTTTCTGGTCACGGCGGTCCCAGACCCGCCACACGACACCGGATGCGCCTTGTCCGATCTGGTCCACGAGTTCGTACCGGCTGCCCAACGCCCGGCGAATAGCCCCGGTCATGGTGTCCCGGCAAACCAGTACAGGCACGGGGTGTCACTGGTAGGGGGACGCACACCGGGGTTCGTGGTGGTCGAATAGAGTGCGACGACCGTATCGTTGGCGACCAGGGTGGGGGCGGTGAAGTCCAGGGGCGGCCCGGCCAGCCCGTCGGCAGCGGTCAACTGGAGGGTGCCAAGCGCGGTGCGCACGGCTGAGGGGTCCGTGGAGGCGGCGTGTTCGGCGGCGCGGACGAGTACGACGACCGCATCGTGGGAGGTGATGTCGGCGTATGCGGTCCCGGCGGCGCACGTGTCGTCGTGGTAGATGTTGCGGCAGGCGGGGTCGTTCGCGGCGAGGCGGAGTGCGGCGAAGAACCCGGCTGCCGCGTCGGCGCGGCCGCCCCGGCCCAGACTGGCCAGATCGCCGGTGTCGACCCCGACGGTGGTCAACCCGCTGGCCACGGTCCCGGTGCTGGCTAGTGTCTGGGCGAACACGGGGGTCAACGCTTCCGGGGTGAGCAGGATCGGGATCTGCCGGTCAGCGAGCCCGGTTTGCAGGGCTGAGACTAGCCGGGCCTGGGTGTCGGCGGGCGCGTCGATGATGACCGAGTCCACAAACAGGGCCTCCACCTGGGTGAGGACCGCCGCCGCCACCCCAGCCGGGTCGTCCGGGGAGAACCGGGTGACAGCGGGGACGTCCAGCGGATTCTCGCCGGTCGACACGAGGGCGGGGCGGGACGCGCCCGCGTCGCGGAGCGTGGTGCGCAGTGCCGCAGTGACCTGGGACCGGGTCGGGGCAAGCGACCACACCCCGTCCACGGGTGTGGGCGGTTGCCCGTACGTCATGACCACCGGCACACCCGCAGCAGCGGCCACTGTGAGCGCAGTGCTCGTGTGGCCGCCGGTTGACGCCATCACGACACCCGCCACCCCTTCGCTGACCAGAGACCGCATCGCGTTGGCCGCGCCGTCTGCTGTCCCGTCGTCCAACACGGTCACCAACTCGACGTGGGCGCCGGACAGGGCGAACCGGTACACGGCGATACCCGCACCCTCTGTCATCAGACGGTAGGGTGATCCTTCCCCTTCGACCGGGGGTACCACGAGCCCGATCCGGACTGGTTGGGGCATCCCAGCGGACACGGCTAAAGCGACGGACTGCGGGTACGCGGGTGCCGGGGCCGGTGTCGGCCCTGGGTCCGGGTGTGTGCATCCGGTGAGTCCGGTGACGACCGTGAGACCCAGGAGGACCAGGGCCGTCCTGGTGTAGATGCGCATACGGTTCCTATCCGTTGATCTGGTAGAGGAACACGGTCAACGCCGGGTCCGGCGCATCCGTGAACGGATGGTAGTCCGCGACGCGGGCCATGGCCTGGTCGAACCAGGCGGCGTGGAG
The DNA here is from genome assembly GCA_031254155.1 of Propionibacteriaceae bacterium. GTDB lineage: Bacteria > Actinomycetota > Actinomycetes > Propionibacteriales > Propionibacteriaceae > WQYJ01. Next base: position 23,996 of record JAIRVA010000203.1, on the reverse strand, counting down.
TGTGGCTTCGCGGGTGTCCGCCGAACGGGCTGCCCCGTACGTGGCGACCGTCGCCTGGGTCGTGGCCAACACGTCCCCGGTTTGCCCGACCTGGCCGGTGATGCCGTACAGTTTCCCGATCAGCCCGCTCCGGTTCGACGGGTCCGCCCCACCCAGATTCGCCACCAGGGCCGCGAAACTATCTGCCAACCCTTGTTGGACGGCGTCCGAGTCCGTCCGCGCCGCCGTCATCGCCTCCGTGAGGGACGCGACCACCTGGTCGGTGGCCATCCCGTACTGGGCGAGCATCGCCTGCAGACGTTCTGTGGTCGCGGACCGCGCGTCGGTGATGGCCGTGAGGGCGGTGTCCACAGCCGTCGTACGCTGCTCGTCTAACACGGCCACCAGCCCGTCACTCAGCGTGTCGATCTGGGTCGTCGTCGCGGCCCGTACCGCCGCCAACCGGTCAGACACGGTCCGCACCACCGTACCCGCGGTCGTCGCGGCGGCCGCAATGTCCGCGTCCACCGCGTCCAACGCCGCCGCCAACCGGGAGTCCGCACAGTACAGGTGGTTCGCGAGAACGACCACCGCCTGCCCCGTGGCGGTGGGCAGCACCGGGTCGGCGTCCGGACAATCCGCCGGTGTGGCCAGCGCTTGGATCGTGTCGTCCGGCCAGACCTGGTCCGCCAACGCCGCGAGAGCGGCCACCGCAGCAGCCAACTGTGCCAGGTCGCCGGGTGTCACGGGGTCGAGCAGGGCACCGATCTGGTCCACCTGGGCGGCCAGGTCGGCGAGCAGTCCCGTCCCGCCAGCCGGGTTGGCCGGGTCGGGGGTATAGAAAGCGGCCAGTACGGCGGGCAGCGGGTCGGCCGGGTCGTCCAGTAGTCCTTCCACCGTGGCCAACGCGGTGCCCAGCCCGGCCGTCGCCGTGGTGATCCTGGTCATGTAGCCGCCGAGACTGGCCACGTCCGTGTACGTGGCGGACAGTTCCTGGACGGTCGTCTCATACCCGGCGACCGCCTGCTGTGCCGCTGCCGCGACCGTCCGGGCCCCGCACCCCGGTACGGCCAGAAGACCAAGCGCCGCCTCGACGTCAGTCGCCGTTGATGCGGCATCCACCCCGTTCGCCCAGGTCACGACACACGAACCGGGTGCCGCCGTGTTCGACGTGGCCACCAGAGTGTCCAACGCAGTAGTGAAACCCGCCGCGTCAAACCACGCCCCCGTCGTCACCAGTGTGCCACTGCGGGCGGCCACGTCACCGACCAGCGCGGCCACGTCACCGCCCGTACGCAACACCCCGTCCGCCGAGAGGGGGGCCGCCGGGTCCACCAAGGCGGCCACTTCGTCGTACGCCGCCCGGATCGCCCCCACATCAGCGGTGACCGTGTCCAACGCGGTCCTGGCCGCTGTCACTCTGGTTTCCGCAGTGTCCACCAGGGTACGAGTCTCCGCCAGCCAGGTCCGCAACTCGGGCAGGACCGTGCCGGACGCCAGGCTGGCAGCCTGGCGTGCCTGATCCCGTACAGCAGTGAGAGCAGTCGTCAGCCCGTCGGGGCCGAGTGCGGCCATCAACTGTCCGACTCCCAACGTGCCCTGCCAGGCTTCCACCCGGTCACGCACCGCGTTGGTTACCGCCGCGAACTGGTCTGCCACCGTGGCCTCCGCCACGGTGAGCCCGCACACCAACGTCCGTTCCCCGGCCGGGGTCGCCGTACAGACGGCCTGCCCGTCCGGCGAGGCCACGTCACCAGGGTCACCGATCCCCGCCGTGACCGCCTCCCGCAACACCGTGCGGCAATCCGGGCCCGCTGCGAGCACGTCCCCCGGTGTCTGGGCGGCGAACGTGTCCGCCAGCGTCCGCATCTGCGCACCCAACACGTACACTGCCGAGGTCACCGTCACCGGCTCGTCGGCCGCCAACGTGGGCAGTGTCACCGTACACCCGTCCACCACCGCGCCCGTCACCACCGGCACCACCGCCGTCGACCCCAGCACTGTGTCCAACGACGCCAGCAACACTGTCACACCCGCCTCCGCCTGCGACACGGCCACACCCAGCCCAGACTCGGCCGACGCCTGGATCGCGTCCAACTCGGCCCGGGTCGCCTGCACATGGCCCAGCACCGTCTGTGAACTCGCTGCCAACTCGGCGACCACCTCCCGGCTGAGCTGCGACACGTCACCCTGCAACGCCGTATGAACCGCGTCCATGAAATCCAGGGCCTCCCGTAACTGGGCGTCCACCTTCGACACCAAGCCCACCGTTGACGCCTCCACCGTCGCCGTGGCGGCATCCGTACCCAGGCCACGTTCCAGCAACGCCTCCACCGACGAGTCCGTCACCAGGCCCGGCTGGACAACCAGATCGAACGACGGGGGAACAAAACTCGTCGTATCCACCACCACCGTGAACGACGCCGTCGCCGACAACACCGGCGGGGCCAACCAGCGGGCCCACTGCACCGACACCACACCAGTCGAGTCCACCGACAGGATCCCATCCGTCACCAACTCCGACCCGCTCCCGGTCGTGACCACCGACCCGGCGGACACACCACGCAGGATGGTCGACGCGGACACAGTCAACGGCACCGCCACCACTGCCTGCCGCTCGTACCGGCGGCCATCCGCCTCATACGCCACTATCGCTGGTTCGCCCGTCACGTTCTCCACTGTTACCTGGATCGTCACGCGGCCCGACACGCCCCGCACCTCTGCGAGATCCGTACCCGACTTCCCGCCCGCCCACCACGCGGTTTGCACCCGGACCGGTAGCTCACCCGTCGCCTCCACCGGTGTGACCGCCGTGGACTCGTCCGACGGCGCACCCGTCGTCTCATCCGTCGACACCACCGACTGGGTCACCCCCGTGATCTGACCCGCCGACCCGACAGTGACCGAGACTGACCGGAACACCGGTGTTGAGGCTGCCACACTCACCGGCGACATAGGCACCGACGCGTACGCCGCCACACTCACAGCTACCACAGTCAAGACCGTGCCCATACGCGCCCGCCGCCCGTGTTTCCCCGCCGAACCTGCCACCACCATCTCCCATCCACTCCCCGGAGACACACCCAGACGGCGTGCCAGGATAACCGATGACAGTAGTCTATCGAGACGACATCCAGTTCCACGACACCCCTCAACGACGGGAGCTGGAGCAAGCGGGTGGGGCGTACGACCCAATTGCCCGTACGCATCGGACGTCGATAAATGTTAATTGTTTCAATCACCACTTGGAAGGCGCTCCGAACCAACACCGGCCACACCCGCCGAGCGCGCTGGAATGCCCCTCACTGAGACCAAGATAGACCCAGTATAATCACTCTCGACAAACTATTGTCATTTCCTCTAGCTAGAAGAGTGGGCGTAACTGGGATCGAACCAGTCACAGTGTTAATTTGAACATCCTGGATGACAGGCGTCTTTATGCGTGACGACAAGGTAAGACGATCTCAATGTATTTGTTGTCGAACGTACTGGAGTGCCCTAGAATGTACAGAATAAAGGCACCGTATAACCAATGGTGCCTATCAAGAAAAGTAGTTGATTCAAGTCAAGGAGATCGGCATGGCACCGCGCAAGACGAGCCCAACAAATCGTGGACAGAAGGGGCGTGGCGACGGCTGGGGCCAAGTCACGCAACGCGCCTCCGGCCAGTGGGCGATCCGCTACACCGTCGATGCCAAGCGCTACTCAGGCAAGGCCACCTACGCTACCAAGGGTGCCGCCAAAAAAGCCCTCGCAGAGATTCACGCCGACGTTGTGCGCGGCGTGTGGAAGTCGCCCGATGAGATCGCCGCAGAGATCGCTGAGGCCGAGGCCCAGCGCCTACCGACATTTGGAGAGTACGTGGAGTCGTGGATGGCCGTGAGCCGCCGCAAGCCGAAGACTGACAAGGACTACAGGCTCATGATCGACAAGCAACTAACGCCCCGGTTCGGCACGCTGCATTTGGACGAGATCACGCCAGTCATGGTCACCAAGTGGTTCAACGGGCTGCTGGCGGACAAACCGACCGCCCGCGCCAAGACGTACTCGCTTCTGTCGACGATCTTCAACGACGCGATTCGAGCCTCCCTTATCCAGGCGACCCCCTGTCGGGTGCGCGGCGGCGGTACTGTCCGGCGAGAGGAACTCGCCCCGCTGCCAACTGAGGTCGAGATCGCGCTCGCCGTCGAGTTCACGCCCCCCGAGCACCGCTTGCTGGTGTACCTCGCAGCCGGGCTCGGCCTCCGATCTGGCGAAGTACGCGCCCTGCAACGCGGCGACATCAACATCAAAGACCGCACGCTCACCGTCCGGCGCAACATCGTACGGTTGAAGGGTGGAGAGGTTCAGGGTACGCCGAAAACCGCAGCGGGAAACCGAGTCGTCGGGTTGCCCGAGTGGATGGTGCCGCTAGTTAACGCCCACCTCGCCGAGTATGTGAAACCTGCCAGCGCGGCGTGGTTGTTCACCGGCTCAACGGGTGGATGGTTGCCTAACACGACCTTGCAGGACGTGTGGGTGACCGCCCGCGACTACGCCGGCATTCCCCGAGTCCGCTTCCACCAACTACGCGCCTACGCCGCAACGCGGATGGCGATCGCGGGAATGTCCGATTTTGAGATCATGGCCATTCTCGGGCAAGAGAGTCCCGGCGTACTTCGGCGGTACCTGCAACAAATCCCCGGACGGGTACACAAACTCGCGGACATGGTGCCAAGCTTGGTGGGATGAGCCACCACGGCATTCCACGGCGCTTTTGACTACGGAAGAACATTCGTGTAACTTCGTCACCAGCCTGTTTGGCAGAGACCCACGCCGTGAGGTGCCGGGATGCCAGCAAGATATGGGAATCCTGGTCCGGGACAATGGGCAACCGGTTGCTTACCCGGTTCACCAACTTAGTGATGGCACGGGAAACCTATTGGCATGTACGCGGGAGCTCGCCGCCACAAGTTCGGCCTACACCATGGGTCAGTCATGCCCCCAACGTACTGTCAAAGGCACCTCGCTCGGGTAACGAGCAACGGGATGCCAACCGTTCAAGGTTGGTAGTGGCCATTGGTTAGTCGCGCCCTGGCGCGTCGCCTGGGTCAACGTTGCGGGAGCTTCCGGGATGTGCGCCGGACACCAAGTTCACCGAGACCATCGGATACCCATCGGCTGATTATGCGGGTGCACGCCGCGACACCAAGTTTCGCTCATGCCATGAGACGGTCATGTCTCAGCACGTCGCCAAGGGCATTTTGCCCAGGCTGCGGGCACCGGGATATCCGCCGGGACAAGTTGGTAGCAAACATCGATCAGTCGCGCCCCGGCGTGTTACCCTAGCCCAGGGTTACGGGCAGCGGGAGCTCGCCGCCACAAGTTCGGCTCATACCATGGGTCAGCCACAACGACAATTGAATAACAAACGAATATAGGTTCAGATGAAGGCCATCGTGCGCGGTGGCCTTTGGCGTATCTGGACACCAAAACCAAAGCGGTTGAGGCACAGGGCCCGACCGCTTTTCCATTGGAGAAAGGAAAACAGGAGATGGTGAAAACCAAAAGTGAGAGCGCCCGTAGTGCAAGTACGAGCGCTCTCCAGTCATGTAATCGCAGCGACGACACGACAGTGCCCAGCCTACAGACTCCCAACTCGTTGTACGTCAGTCGTGCCGAGGTCGGAACGATACTCGGCGTCGGCCCTCGCCATGTTGAGAAGCTGGAGCAAGCGGGCGAACTGATCGCGCATCAGTTCGGGCGGTGTGTCCGGTATAAGCGTGACGATGTGCTCGCGTGGGCCGAGCGTCAGGCGCGGTGACCGATGCTTGAGAACGACGACCGCCCCCAGTGTGGTGACTGGGGGCGGGGTGCTGGTTTTGTTGTGGGTCCGATTCTACCGCGGTTGTGTGACATGGTGCCGGGGTGGTCGGATGTGGATGCCGCCCGGGCGCGGTCGTTGGCCGTGTTGTGGGCGGTCCGGCGGGCTCGGCGTACGGTGGGCCGCCCGGTCATGGTCCGGGGGGTTGACGCTCTGGGGGAGGCTGGGCGGCGCCAGTGTGCGAATTGGTTGTGCGGGCTTGGCGTGTGGGCGGTGGAGGACGTGGGACGGGTGTTGCAGGTCATCCCGAAGCGTGGCCCGGCGGTTCGTCCTGTGCCGCCTGTGCGGCCGTCGCGGGGCGGTTCCCGGCCTGTGTGGGGAGGGGGTGGGCGGTGACACGGGATGAGGAACGACAGGCGCGGCTGGACTTGGTCGCGAAGCAGGGTGTTGAGCCGGCGGACGCGGTCCGGATGGTGGCTGCCGCGAGTGCCTGTGGTGATGTCAGGGGTTCCGGGTGTCCCGCTTCCGTGGCAGACACGGTGGTGTCGGCGCGGCCGGTTGGGGGTCCTGTGCTTGACGGTGGTCTTGCCGGGTTGTGGGAGGCGAGGCCCGAGTTGGCTCATGTCCGCCAGTTCGCGTACTCGCGGATGGTCGCGCCGTGGGCCGTGCTCGGCCACGTCATCTGTCAAGTGTTGGTCCGGGTGCCGTTCACGGTGGTGCTGCCTCCGTTGATCGGCGGGTATGCGTCGTTGAACTTCATTCTGGCGACGGTCGCCGGGTCGGGTGCCGGGAAAGGTGCCGCGAAGTCGGCGGCCGCGAGCCTGGTGGAGTGGCGGGGCGCGTCACCGGGGGTGTTCCCACACGATCTGCCGTTGGGCACGGGCGAGGGGATCACCGCGACGTACCGCCAGTACGTCAGCCCGAAGAAGGACGGGGACGACGGGGGCGGATGGGAGTGGGTGTACCCGTCGCACGCGGCGTCGTTCACCACGGACGAAATCGACGTGTTGACCGCACAGGCGAACCGTCAGGGGGCGACGATCATGCCCGTGTTACGGTCGGCATGGAGCGGGGAAACCCTGGGCTCGACCACGGCTGCGCGAGAGCGGCGCATCCAGGTCGACCCGTTGGCGTACCGGTTCGTCGCCACGCTCGGCGTGCAACCCTCACGGGGCCACGGGTTGTTACGCGACGCCAGCGGGGGCACCCCGCAACGGTTCCTGTGGCTCCCGGCGACCGACCCCGGACTGCCCGGCTGGCGGACCAGGCCCGGTTATCCGGGCAGGCTTGTGGTGACGTTGCCGCCGTGGCCTGAGCACACCGGCCAAGCCGACGGGTTCAACGTGGTCACGGTGGCCGACCCGGTTGCGGCCGAGATCCTCGACACCCATGTCGCGAACCAGCGGGGCGAACGGGACACCCTCGACGGGCACGCCATGCTGGCCCGTGAGAAGGTCGCCTACGCGCTCGCCGTGCTGAACGGCCACTACGACCTGACTGCCGAAGACTGGGAACTCGCCGGGATGGTCATGGCCGTGTCCGACCACACCAGGGCGTGGATGGCGGCGACAGCCGAAACCGAGCACGCCCGGCAGGCGAAAGAGTTCCTCGCCCGGAAGGTCGCCGCCCAAGACGAAGTGAACGAGGCCAGAGACCAGGCCCTCATCACCAAGTACAAGGCGTGGGTGGTGGACCTGGTGAAAGCCGGGCCGGTCACGGCGAACCAGGTGAAACACATGAAGACCAACAAGTACCGCGAACAGGTGGAGACCGCCATCACCGAACTCGTGGCATCCGGGAACCTGATGGAGGACGACCAGGGCTACCTGTTCTTCCCCCGGTGACCGTGTCCCGCCACCCCAGGGGGTACTTCGTGCCCCGTACCCCCTGGGGTGGTGTTCCCCGTAGTCAGAAGCCGGAAACACGGGGGGTACCCGTGCGAAGGGCAGGGGTACAAGCACCCCCCAAGGGGTACGGCAACAATCCTAGGTTTCACCTTGTCAAGTGGCAGAAGGGGTACCGGGGCACCCAATACCCCCACCCCGGCACAGAGGACACCACCAAGCCCTACGGCACGGCACGGCCCAGACCCGCCGATGACGACCGGCACCGTGCCTCACCAGGCCCGCACAACCCGACACGCACGGCCACAACCACGCCGCCACCCCAGGGGGGCCACCCCCGGCGGGCCCCCAGCCGGCTGCGGAAGACATAGGGCCCGCCCCACTGTGCAAAACGAAACATGGCCGGGTACCGGGGTTTCCGTCCTTGCCAGCCCCAGGCTTCCACCACCCGGTGGAAGGGGTCTCCGGGGGCTGTCCCGCCCCTAGTCGCGCCGGTCTTCCCGGCGCCGGGAAAGTGGTAGTCCACGTCGATGTCCTGGTTTCGGGCGGCGGTTTCCGTCCGCTCGATCGCGCCCTCGAAGCGATCCCACTTGTCGTAGTCAAACCAGGGCATGAGGTCGCGGGCCGAATACCCTAAGCCTGACTGACGGTATTCGTGGCACGCCGAACAACAACCAGAGCCCAGCCTGATGGCATGGCACTTGCCATGAGGTTTGCCATACCACGGGAAGGGTCTCACTCCCATTTAGACCCTTCCCGCTGACAGTGCCACCCGCCTTGACGGCGACGAGGTTGGTCTAGGAAAAGTTGAGACGAACACGGGTTGCCGGTCCCCGTGAACGCGTCCACCCAACCCCAGGCGCCACACGCCGAAAGCGGGCCAACCCCAGGACTACCTACCACTCGGTCACGACGGGACGCCGTCCACCTGACGTACCCCACGCCCACGCGCACCGCCACCAAGGGTGTCGATCTTTTCGACACCCTCGCGCACGCGTGCGCGCACGACCCCCCCTAGGGTAGCGGGGAGAGACGGAAACAGGTGACGCGGCGGTGTCCCACGGGGAGGGGTCCCGATATTCCAGGGGGTGGGCGGTACCCGGCCCGGCACAGGCCACACCACCCCATCACGCACACCAACCGGCAACGCCACGACCACACGACCACGCGGCGGCCGTGGACGGCCAACCCATGGGACGAACCCCCGTCACGCCTACCGCCTGGCAGGGGGCAGACGAGACGACCCCCGAACCCCACGGCCACCAGGCCTGGCCCTCGCCCACCAACACACACTCCACCTCGCGCACCACCTGGCGTACAACCGACCCGGCCCGAACTCGCGAAGTGAGTACGAACGTGGATTGTCGCGATGCCGCTCGATCAGCGGGCCGAGTTAACAGCGGACATCCCGCAAAGTGCACTGGAGTGCCCCTCAATGTGCCCAAGATAGGCACCGTATAACCATTTTCCCGACAAACTTTTGTCGTTTCCCCTAGTCAGAAGAGTGGGCGTAACTGGGATCGAACCAGTGACCTCTTCGGTGTGAACGAAGCGCGCTACCGCTGCGCCATACGCCCGGGAACTTCGTGGGCGACACTGGGATCGAACCAGTGACCTCTTCCGTGTCAGGGAAGCGCGCTACCGCTGCGCCAGCCGCCCAAGGCTGGGGTGGAGGTGGAGACGGGATTTGAACCCGTGTACACGGATTTGCAGTCCGTTGCCTCGCCTCTCGGCCACTCCACCGGGGGAAGATCCGATCTCCCGGATTTGAGACCCTCTCCGAGCGGACGACGGGGTTCGAACCCGCGACCCTCACCTTGGCAAGGTGATGCTCTACCAGCTGAGCCACGTCCGCATTGCGCATCGCGCGAGAGTTAACCTTACACAATCAGAGGGCCTTGGCACAAGCCAGCGATTTGACTCAGCAAAGAGAACCTGACGGGAGTGGGAAGGTTCCCAAAGCATGGTTGGCCCCGTGCTGTTCTCCCGGTGTTCTCCCGGTGGTGCGCCAAATGGCGAAGATCAAGATACTAGTCGTACTCGACCGGTTTCGCTATTGCGGCAATGATCATAGCTGCACGGGGTGACTGGTGGACTTGGAGTACCGTCAGACGCAGCGGAAATACGAGTGGGTGCCCCCGTCTGCTGTTTGCGCTGACTGAGGTGAACCGCGAACCGCAGCCTCCGCAGCAGACCCTCTCTCATGATGCACTTCCAGGCCGAACCGTGTGGTGCGTAGCGCGGAGTGGTAGCGGTGGTCTGACGAGCGCTGCCAAGGAACGACATCAGATCATTCGTCCTCATTGCTGACACCGTTCCGCGGTACACCACGCGCTACAGGCGCGCCGTTGAGACGTCGGTGACGAGGATGGCGCGGGCGCCGGCCTGCCACAGTTCGTCCATGAGCTGCTGGTGCCCCTTTCGTGGTACGAGGGTCCGTACCGCACACCAACCCGGCTTGGCCAGCGGCGACACGGTCGGGCCCTCGAGGCCCGGTGCCAGGGCCGCGGTGAGGTCCAGGCTGGCTTCGGGTACGTCGAAGTCGACCAGCACATAGTCGCGCGCCACGATGACACCCGACAGGCGGCGGAGCACCTGGTCCAGCTCCGCCGGATCGGGGGCCCCGGCTCGCTTGACCAGGATGGCCTCCGACTCGAGGATCACATCGCCGAAGACCTCCAAACCGGCCTTCTTCAAGGTCGAACCGGTCTCCACCACGTCGGCGACCACGTCCGCGACCCCCAGCCGGACCGCCGACTCCACCGCGCCGTCGAGGGCGATGAGCCGGGCCGACGTCCCGTGGTCGTCGAGGTAGCGGCGCAACAGGCCGGGGTACGAGGTCGCGATCCGGAGATTGTCGAGGTGGCCGGAGTCGGCCGCCGTACCTTCCGGGCGGGCGAACCGGAACCGGGTCCGTCCGAAACCGAGCGGGAGGACCTCGTGCGCGTTCGCCTGGGAGTCCAGCAACATGTCGCGGCCCGTGATGCCGAGGTCGAGCGTACCCTCGCCCACGTACACCGCGATGTCTCGCGGGCGCAGGTAGTAGAACTCGATCCCGTTGGCCGAGTCGGTCCAGACGAGGTCCTTGGGGTCCCAGCGCTGCCGGTAGCCGGCCGCGCGGAGCATGGCCGCGGCGTCCTCGGCCAGGGCGCCCTTGTTGGGTACGGCGATTTTCAGTAGTTGCACAGAACCAACCTACCGCACGGTTCACTGAGGACACGGTCGTCACTAACTGTCGCGTGTCGTTTCCGGGATCGGGCGCCTGACCTCGTTGTCGGCCGCTCCGGCGTAGCTCTACTACGCCTCCGGGCACTCCGCCTTCTCAGGCATCCCGCCCCGAAACCGCCACCTGCACCATTTATTGCCGACCGTGTCCTTACACATGGCCCTGCCAGCCGGAGTCATGGCCGTCCGCGCGCTCGCGCAGGCCGCGGACGTACGCCGCCTGCCCGACGTGCTGGGCGGTTTCGACCATGACGGACACGAGGCGGACGCCGAGCGTTACCGGTGGGTCCCACCGGGTGTCGACGACCCGGTCGTAGTCGGCCTCGCCGAGCGCCTCAATGATCGCGCGGGACTGTTCGGCGACCGCCGCGGCGTAGCCGGCCAGGAGATCACCCGACGGGATGTCGAACGCCGCCACCTCGGCCGCGGTCATCCCGTAGCCGTGGGCCCGCTCGGGGTAGGGGAGCCCGAACCGGTCGTACCACGTGGGCAGCCAGACCTGCGTCCGCCCGCCCAGGTCGGCCAGATGGTCATCTTCCACCCTTGTCAAATGCCAGATCAGCCAGCCAATCGAGTTCGAGCCCGCGTCCGGCCGCCAGAGGATATCCTCCCGCGTCAGTCCGCCGAGGATAGCGGGGATGAGTTCGTGGACGCGGTCCAGCGCGTCCTGAACCATGGTATTTATCTGCATCGCTGCCTTCTTTCTCGCCCTTCCCCCCACACTATCAAGCGTCTCGGACACATTTGGGGGTACGGTCCACCCGCGTGAGATCAGTCAGATGTGTCGGAGTGACTAGATAGTGTGGTGGGATCATGATCGAGTTTCAGGCAGTTGCCAAGACGTACGCGGGCGGGTCGGTCGCCGTGTCCGATTTCACGCTGGTCGTCGAGTCGCACCGGACGGTCGTCCTCCTCGGTTCCTCCGGCTCGGGCAAAACGACGCTCATCCGTATGGTCAACCGCATGGTCGAACCCACCGCCGGCCGGGTCTTGATCGATGGCGAGGATGTCCGTGACCGGGACCCGGTGGCGCTGCGCCGCTCCATCGGCTACGTGCTGCAGGACGGTGGCCTCATGCCCCATCGCAGCGTCTTGGACAACATCGCGACCGTGCCCAGGCTGAACGGCGTGGCCCGGGGGCCGGCCCGGGTGGCGGCAGAGGGATTGCTGGAGTTGGTCGGGCTGGACCTCAGCCTCGGGCGACGGTACCCGGCGCAGCTGTCCGGTGGCCAGCAGCAGCGGGTTGGGGTGGCGCGCGCCCTGGCGGCCAATCCCAACATTCTGCTCATGGACGAGCCGTTCGGCGCCGTCGACCCCATCGTCCGCCGCGAACTCCAGGACGAACTCCTCCGCCTCCAGGGCCACCTCGGCAAGACGATCCTCTTCGTGACGCACGACATTGACGAGGCCCTCCGCCTCGCCGACGAGGTGGTACTCCTGAAGGAACATGCCCAGGTGGCCCAGCGCGACACGCCGGCTCGTCTGGTCGCGGCTCCCGCCGACGACTTCGTCCGCCACTTTATCGGCCTCGACGGCGGCGAACGGGTCCTCAACGTCGAGCAGGTGGCCGGGCGACGGGTGGCCGTTGACGCCGCCGGGCGCCCCGTGGGGGTGTTGCCATGAAGTGGCTCGGCCTCAACTGGCCCCAAGTGGTGGCGCTGCTCGGCGACCACATCCGCCTGGTCGTCCCGGCGATCGCTCTGAGCATCCTCATCGCGGTGCCGGTCGGGCGGTTGGCGGGGCGTCACCGTTCGCTGGGCCGGCCATTGCTGGGCGTGGCCACGTTGCTGTACGCGGTCCCGGCCTTGCCGCTGCTCGTGATCCTGCCGGTGGTGCTCGGGCTTCCGCTCCGGTCGGCGGTGACCATCACCGCCGCCCTCACTATCTACGGCGTCGCCCTGCTCGTCCGGACCGCCGCCGACGCGTTCGGCGCGGTCGACGCGGGCGTCCACGAGGCCGCCGTCGCCCTCGGCTACTCGGGGTGGGGGCTGTTCTGGCGCGTCGATCTGCCGCTGGCGGTGCCCGTGCTGTTGTCCGGTATCCGGGTGGTCGTGGTCAGTACGGTCGGACTCGCCACCATCGGCGCCCTCACCGGGCAGTCCAGTCTCGGTACGTTGCTGACCGACGGTTTCCAGCGTGGCATCGCGGGCGAGGTTGTGACGGGGGTCGTGGTGACTGTCGTGCTCGCGTTGGTCCTTGACGGACTCACCCTGCTGGTCGGGCGGGCGATCACGCCGTGGCGACGGGTGGCGGCATGAACCTGGGGGAGACGTTCACCTGGCTCGCGACACACTGGGCAGGTCCGGGCGGCATCGGCGCGCGGCTCGCCCAGCACCTGCTTCTGACGCTGGCCGTCGTGGCGGTCGCCGCCATTGTCGCGCTGCCACTCGGCGTCCTCATCGGGCACACTCATAAGGGGGCCGCGGTGGTGGGCGCGTCCGTCGGCGCGGCCCGGGCCATCCCGACCCTTGGTCTGCTGACCCTGTTCGGCCTGGCGCTGGGCATCGGGCTGCGGGCCCCCGTTCTCGCCCTGGTCATCCTCGCGCTGCCGTCGCTGCTCGCGGGGGCGTACGCGGGGGTGGAGACCGTACCCCCGGCCGTCGTCGAAGCCGCCCGGGCCGTCGGGCTCAGCGAGACGCAGATCGTCTGGCGGGTCGAGCTCCCGCTCGGCGCCCCGGTGATCATCGGCGGCCTCCGCGCCGCGACCCTCCAGGTGGTGTCCACCGCCACCCTGGCGGCGTACATCGCCGACACCGGGCTCGGCCGGTTCCTCTTCATCGGTCTGAAATCGCGCGACTACGCGCAAATGGTGGGCGGGGCGATCCTGGTGATCGCGCTCGCCCTTATCCTCGAAGTCACCCTCGCCGCCACCCAGCGGCTGGTGTCGGTCCACGTCACTCACCCCCGTCAGTAGGGAAAGGACTCCCATGTCTCACCGCACACATCGCTTCGCCGCCCTTGTCGCCGTCGCGGCGCTCGCCCTCGCCGGCTGTTCCGGCGCTCACGGCCAGACCATCGTGGTCGGGTCCCAGGACTACTATTCGAACGAAATCGTCGCCGAGATCTACGCGCAGGCCCTTGAAAAGGGTGGGTACGCCGTCGACCGCCAGTTCCGCATCGGCCAGCGGGAGGTCTATCTCCCCGAGATCGAGGCGGGCAACATCGACCTCTTCCCGGAGTACACCGGTCCGTTGCTGCAGTTCTGGAAGTCGTCGACTACGGCCCGCCTGGCCGACGCGGTGTACTCGGAGCTGGTCCAGGCGGCCCCCGCCGGGCTGCGCGTCCTCGACCAATCACCGGCCACCGACCAGGACTCATACGTCGTCACGAGTGCCTTCGCCAGCCAGTGGCACCTCACGACGATCTCCGATCTCAAGGGGGTCACCGTACCGCTCGTCATGGGTGCCAACTCCGAGGCCCAGAGCCGCCCGAACGGTCCCCAGGGGCTGCTTGACACCTACGGTGTCACCTGCGGTTTCACTCCGATCGAGGACGGCGGCGGCCCGCTCACCGTCAAGGCCCTCAAGGACGGGACGATCCAGCTGGCCATCATTTACACCGCCGACCCGTCGATCATGGCGAACGACCTGGTATCGCTGGAAGACGACAAGGGGTTGTTCCTCGCCTCCCACCTCGTCCCGCTCGCCAGCGACAAGGTCGACGACAAGGCAGCCGCCCTCATCAACAAGATCAGCGCGGCGATGTCTCCGTCAGACCTGGTCGCCCTCGACGCCCGCAGCGTCACCGACCAGCTCCCCGCCGCCACCATCGCGACGGACTGGCTCAAAGACAAGGGTCTGGTGTGAAACCAGTGAGAAGCCAGGTGCTTCACCACGTGGTACACTCGGTGTATGCCCACGACGCTCGAACGTACGACTGTGACCCATACCGCGCCCGTGCAGCGCGCACTGGCGGTGGCCGCCCGGCACTGGCCCGTCGAGGCGAACCCGCGCGAACTGATGCTGCGGCTGATGCTGGAGGGGGCGTCGGCCCTGCGTGAGCGGGAGCTTGAGGCCGCCTATGCGGACGCCTACGCGGAATGGGCGGACACGGAGGACGCCTCGTTGTGGGACTCGACATCCGGTGACGGTCTCGAGGGCGCCGCATGAGGCGGGGCGAGGTGTGGCTCGGGGCCTTTGACCCGGCGCAGGGGAGTGAGGCTGCCAAGACGCGACCGTGTGTCGTGGTGTCCGCCGATGCCAGTAACCGGGTTGTGGAGCGGTTGGCTCGCGGTGTCGTCACTGTGGTACCGCTCACGACCAACACGACCCGCGTCCACGACTTCCAGGTGCTCATTCCGGCCGAACCGGGTAGCGGGCTGGCAGTCGACTCGAAAGCGCAGGCCGAACAGATCCGCGCACTCGACTGCACCCGGCTGATCCGCCAACTGGGCCGGCTGAACGCGGAAGAGGTCGCCGCCCTCGACGAGGCGTTACGCCTCCACCTGGGACTCGGGTACGACTGACTACAGGTGCGCGTACACGTCGTCTAGGTCCAAGCCGCAGGCGATCATCATGACCTGGGCGTGGTAGAGCAGCTGGGAGAGTTCCGCGGCCGTCTCGTCCTTCGTCTGGTACTCCGCCGCCATCCAAGACTCGGCCGCTTCCTCAACGAGTTTCTTACCGATGGCGTGAACCCCGGCGTCGAGTTCCGCGACGGTCCGGGAGCCCGGTTCGCGGGTCGCCGCTTTGGCTTGTAGCTCGGCGAACAGGGTCTCGAACGTTTTCATCCCTCACTCGATTCCAGCTGCTTGGTGGCGCTGCCCGTACCGACGAGTTCGCCGATCCGCCCGCCGACCAGGCCCAGTTCTGCGTACTGTTCCAGCCGCGACCGCGTGTCCGCGATGTCGAGGTTGCGCATGGTGAGCTGGCCGATCCGGTCCACCGGGCCGAAGGCGGCGTCCTCGACGCGTTCCATGGAGAGTTTTTCGGGGTGGTACGAGAGCCCCGGCCCGGTCGTGTCCAGGATGGAGTAGTCCTCGCCCCGGCGCAGTTTCAGCGTCACCGTACCCGTGATCGCGGAGGCGACCCAGCGGTACAGCGACTCACGGATCATCAGCGACTGCGGGTCGAACCAACGCCCTTCGTAGAGCAGCCGGCCGAGCCGCCGGCCGTCGTTGTGGTAGTTAGCGACCGTATCTTCGTTGTGGATGGCGTTCAACAGCCGCTCGTACCCGATGTAGAGCAGCGCCATGCCCGGCGCCTCGTAGATGCCGCGGGACTTGGCCTCGATGATGCGGTTTTCGATCTGGTCGCTCATGCCGAGCCCGTGGCGGCCGCCGATCTCGTTGGCCGCCCGCATGAGGGCCACCCGGTCGGCGAACGTCTCGCCGTTGATGGCGACCGGCCAGCCGTTCTCGTACGCCAGCGTCACGGTCTCCGTCGCGATGGCGACCGCCTCGTCCCAGAACCGTACCCCCATGATTGGGTCGACGATCTCGATGGAGGCATCCAGCTGCTCCAGGTTCTTGGCTTCGTGGGTGGCGCCCAGGATGTTGGCGTCGGTGGAGTAGGCCTTCTCCTGGCTGTCGCGGTACGGCAGGTCGCGCGCCGCCATCCAGGCGCTCATCTCGGCCCGGCCGCCCAGTTCGGCGACGAACCGTTGGTCGAGCCAGGGCTTGTAAATCCGCAAGCTTGGGTTGGCGAGCAGGCCGTAGCGGTAGAAGCGCTCAATGTCGTTGCCCTTGTACGTCGACCCGTCGCCCCAGATGTGGCAGTCGTCGCCCGCCATGGCCCGGACGAGCATCGTGCCCGTGACCGCCCGGCCGAGGGGAGTCGTGTTGTAGTAATACCGCCCGGCGCACCGGATGTGGAAGGCGCCGCACTGGATCGCGATCAACCCCTCGTTGACAAGCGCTTCCTTGCAGTCGACTAGGCGCGCGAGCTGGGCGCCGTACGCCCCGGCGCGGGCCGGGACCGAGCCGACATCGGGTTCGTCGTACTGGCCGAGGTCGGCGGTGTACGTACAAGGAAAGGCGCCGTTCTCGCGCATCCACGCGACCGCGACCGACGTGTCCAGGCCCCCGGAGAAAGCCAGACCCACCAACTCGCCCTTGGGCAGTTCGAAAAGCACTTTTGACATGCCAGCTATTCTACGGTGTCCGGACGCCGGATCGCCGCCAGCCCCCGCCTCGCCGCCCCGTCGGTCTGCGGGGCGTGGCCGCGTAGTAGGCTACGGTGCGATACCACCAACTGGGAGGAGAGCGGGAGAGTCATGAATGAGCCGTCCGACGCTCTGCTGGTGTCCACCCTGCGCGCCCGCGGGCCGCTCACGCGGCACGGGCTGGCCCAGGTGAGCGGGCTCAGCTTTGCCACGGTCAACCGGGTGCTGCCACGCCTGGTGGCGGGCGGCCTGGTCCGGGCGGTGGGCCACGAGTTATCGACGGGCGGGCGCCCGCCGGAGTTGTTCGCGTACGACGGTGCCGGCCTGGTCATCGCCGGGGTCAGTGTGACCGATGCCGGGGCGACGGGCCTGGTGCTCACACCCGGCGGCGAGATTGTGGGGCGGTACGAGGAGGGGTTTGCGGCGGCCGTCGATTCTGAGGCGCGGTTGCGGGCGACCGTTCGGTTGCTGGAGTCCATCGCCGGCCAGACCCACGGCCAGCTCGGCGGGATCGGCGTCGGCGTGCCAGGGGTGGTGTCGGGCCCGGCGGGTACGGTGACGGCGATCCATGAAATGGGCTGGGAGCGGCTGGCCCTGGGTGAGGTGCTCAACCGGGCGGCGAACCGGCCGGTGGTGCTCGACAACGACGCTAACTGCCTGGCGGTGGCGGAGCACTGGCGCGGCGCCGGGCGGGGAGTGGACAACCTGGTGGCGCTCATCGCCCGCAACGGCTTGGGGGCCGGACTGATCACGAACGGCCAGCTTTACCGGGGGCTGCATCACGAGGCGGGGGAGATCGGGTACCTGCTGACGGAACGCCAGTCGTTGCAGCGACTCTTTCCGGAGCGGGGCGAGTTGGAGCAACGTATCGGCGGCGGGCAATTGTTGGGTGAGGCCCGGCGTCTGGGCGCGCCGGAACCCGGTCAGGCGACTCTGCCCTACTTCATCCGCCAAGGGCTCGGGGCGGAGGGGCCGGCCCGCGATCTGGCTGAGGAGTTGCTCGATCTGGTGGCGCTCGCGATCTCGGCACTGTGCGTCGTGCTCGACCCGGAGGTGGTCATCCTCGGTGGCGATGACGACCGGGCGGGCACGGAGACCATGATCGCGGGGGTCCAGGAACGGCTGGTGGGCCGCATCCTGCGCGTGCCGCGTCTTGAGCCGGCTGCGCTCGGCGCAGATGCCGTCATGGTTGGCGCCGCGCGTCTGGCGATGCCGGATCTCGTGTAACAATTTGGTCACGGTTTGACCGGAACGGTTGCGGTCGGCGGGCCGCCTCTCCTACATTTGTCTCAGCGTGGTGGTGAAGTAAAAGTAAAAAGTCGCTGAACCAATGGGGGTTGCGGATGGAAGTCGGGATCGACGTGGGCGGGACCGACACGCGTATTGTCGTGGCCGACGGGAGTGCGCGGGTGGGCGATGTCTGTACGCCGACGACCACTTGGCGGCACGGTACCCTTTTCTCCGACCCCGACAACGCTCTACGCCTGCTCGATCTCGTACCCACACCCGTGATCGGGCGGGCCGACGTACCCGTGGTCGTGGGAGCCCACGGCTGCGACACCCGGGCCCAGTGCGACCTGCTGGAGGCCTGGCTGCGGCGCCGGCACCCCGGCGCGCTCCGCGTGGTGAACGACTCGGAGCTGTTCGGGCCACTGTGCGGTCTGCGGAACGCGATCAATGTCGTGTGCGGCACCGGCTCAATCGTCGTCGGCCGCGACGCCGCGGGCGAACTCGTCAAGGTGGGCGGTTTCGGCTGGATCCTCGGCGACCCGGGCGCGGCGCCGAGCCTCGTGCGGGAAGCGGTGATCGCCATCCTCGCCCAGGACGACCTGAGAGAACCGCCCGGCATCCTCGCGCGTTTGCTGATGGAGCACTACGGGTCGGCCGACCCGGTCCAGTTAGGGTACGATTTCACCGCTGACGCCGGTATCACCCGCTGGGGCGCCTTAGCGCCACTCGTCTTCCAGGCCGCCGATGGCGGCGACCCCCTCGCGAGCCGCGTCATTGAGGCCGCTGGCCGGCAACTCGCCGCGGACGTGCTTCACCTCCAGGCGAAAGGCGTTGCCAGTGAAGACGTTGTCGTCGCCGGCGGAGTCGTGACTTCCCAGCCGCGTCTGGAGCGGGCTTTCACGGCGGCGCTCGCGTACCTCGACTCAACGCTGCGCGTGCACGTGTTGCGTGACGCGCCAGTCAGCGGGGCCGTCGTGCTGGCCCAGTCGCTGCGTCCCGACCCGGTCCGACGGGGCGAGCGGGCAGATGAACTTCAATCAATCACACCCAACGAAGGAGTAGGTATATGAGAATCACAGCTCGCGGCCTGGCCGCCGGAGTGGTCGCAACGGCGCTGGCGGCGTCCATGGTGGCCTGTTCGTCCTCGTCGAACAGCGGGGTGACAACGCTGAACGCCTTGTTCATGCAGCAGGCCGGCTACAGCCAGGAGCAGATCACACAGATGGTCGACGCCTATCAGAAGGATCATCCGGACGTGAAGGTCGAGTCGACCTTCGTGTCGTACGAAGCTCTCCACGACAAGATCGTCACCTCCGCGCCGGCGGGGACCTACGACGTGGTCTTGCTCGACGTCATCTGGCCAGCCGAGTTCGCCACGAAGGACATCGTCCTGGATGTGACGAGCCGGTACCCCGCCGCGTGGAAAGACGACATGCTCGGCGGCGCCTATCACACCGCGGAGTACAACGGGAAGTTCTACGGCGTACCGTGGGGACCGTCCACCAAGTTCTTCTACTACAACAAGGACATGGTCGCCGCGGTGGGTGCCACCGAGGCTGACCTCGACACGTGGGCGGGCGTCCTCGGCGTGGCCCAGAAGATCAGGGCCGCCGGGCTCTCCTCGTACCCCATCGCGTGGAGCTGGGCCCAGGCCGAGGCGGTCGTCTGCGATTACGGGCAACTGTTGGGTGCCTTTGGCGGCCAGTTCACCGACGCCGCCGGTAACCTCGCCGTCAACAACGAGGCGGGTGTCCAGACTCTGACGTGGATGAAACAGACTATCGACGATGGGCTAACCAATCCCGCGTCGACGACGTTCCTCGAAGACGACGTGCAGAAGACCCTCGCCCAGGGCGAGACCGCGTTCGGGTTGAACTGGGAAGCGACGCTCGGCGCGCTGAACGACGAGACCCAGTCCCAGGTGGCGGGCAAGATCGGCATCCTGCCGACACCCGCCGGGCCGGCCGGCCTCCGCCCCGGGATCAACGGGGCCATGGCGCTGTCCATCCCGACGAAGTCGAAGCATCCCGATGCGGCCTGGGATTTGATCACCTACCTGACCAGCCAGGCGGTCCAGGACCAGTACCCGACGGGGTGGCCGCCGAACTGGAAGTCGAGCTACACGGACACGGCCGTGACCGGCCAGGCGCCGGAGCTGTTCAAGGCGGCCGCGGTGGGGTACGCGAGTCTGATCCTGCGCCCGACGGTCGCCAACTACAACTCCACCTCGGCGGCGCTCCAGGCGGAGATCCAGAACGCGCTGCTGGGCCAGAAGTCCCCGCAGAAGGCGATGGATGACGCCGTCGCCTCGTCCAAAGCCTGACGAGGTGGGCGCGGGGAAGCGGCCCTGGCGCCGGACCCAGGGCGCTTTTGCGCTGGGGCTGCTGGCGCCCGCCGTCGTGGTGGTCTTCGGCATCATCGTCTATCCGATGGTCCAGACCGGGGTGTACGCGGCGACCGATGTAGCGTCGGCCATGCAGACCTCCGCGCCGTTCGTCGGCCTCGGTAACTTCCGGTCTGCGCTGGGCCGCCCGCAGTTCTGGGCGTCGATGGGCCGGACACTCTACTTCACGGTCGTGTCGACGGGTGTCGAGCTCCTCCTCGGGCTCGGCATCGCCGGTTTGCTCAACGCCCGGATCCGCGGGCGGTGGCTTTTGCGGACGCTCGTCGTCATACCCTGGGCGGTACCGACCGTCGTGTCGGGTGCCTTGTGGAAGGGGATTTTCAACGCCCAGTACGGGTCGCTCAACGCCCTGCTCGCCCAGTTCGGGCTGATCGACAAGTACCAGATCTGGCTCGGTACCCCGTTCCTCGCTCTCAACATGGTGATTGTCGCCGACGTGTGGAAGACCGTACCCGTCGTGGCCTTCATGCTGCTCGCCGGGCTGACGTCGATCCCCGATGAGGTGTACGAGGCGGCGCGCATCGACCGGGCCGGGCGGATCCGGACTCTGACCTCGATCACACTGCCGCTGCTGTTGCCGTCGATCTCGATTGTGCTCGTCCTCCGGGTGATCGAAGCTTTCAAAGTGTTCGACATCATCTACGCGATGACGCGCGGCGGCCCGGCCAACGGCACGATGACAATCGCGTACTACACGTACATGACCGCGTTCTCCGACCAGCGGTACGGCCTCGGGTCGGCACTGGCGTACCTCATCGTCATCGTGATCGCCGGCCTGTCCGCCCTCTACCTGCGGGCGCTGCGGCGGAGCGAGATGAGCCTGCTATGAGGATGAAGCGTCATATCCGGGTGTTGCTCTACGTGGCCGCCGTCGCCGTCGGGTTGTTCATGGTCGCGCCGTTCGCCTGGATGGTTGTCGCGTCCTTCCAGACGCAGGCCGAGTTGGTGGCCCGGCCGCTTAGGTGGTGGCCCGGGCGGTTCTTCCCCGACCGGTACGTCTCCATCTTCACCGACCCGGCGAACGACGTGTTCCGTACCGCGCTCCGCAACTCCCTCATCGTCTCGGTCGCGGTCGTGGCGGTCTCCATGTTTGTGGGCATCCTCGGCGCCTACGCCTTCGCCCGGCTGAACTTCCGCTTCCGGCGGGCCGTCCTGATGATGTTCCTCTTCACGTACATGCTGCCGCAGATCGCGCTCCTCATCCCGTTGTACATGATCCTCAACAATCTGAGCCTCCTGGACACGATCCCCGGTCTGGTCGTCGTCGACTGCTCGCTCGTCGTGCCGTTCGTCCTGTGGATCTTGTCGAACTATTTCCTGACGATCCCGGCGGAGCTTGAGGAGTCCGCCTGGATCGACGGGGCCTCCCGGTTGGGGGCGCTGGTCCGGATCGTTCTGCCCTCGGCCCGCCCGGGCCTGTTCGCCGCGGCCATGTTCGCGTTCCTCCTGGCGTGGGACGAGTTCATGTACGCGTTGATCTTCACCTCGTCGACGGCCTCCAAAACGGTACCGGTGGCCATCGCGGAGTTCTCGGGCCGCTACTCGACGGACTTCGGCCTCGTCGCCGCGGGGGGTGTCCTCGCCGCCCTGCCACCCGTCGTACTGGCGGTCCTCTTCCAACGTCACGTGGTGTCGGGGCTGGTGTCCGGCGCCGTCAAAACCTGAAAGGACATCATGGACAGAATCGACTTTGGAACGGCTATCGCCGCCCAGCCGCGGTGGATGGCGCGGACCGCCGAAGTGGCGTCCCAAGCCCTGGGCGGAGGGGAGGGCAAGCCGTGGGCGCTGGACGAAACGGTGGCCATCATCGGGATGGGAGCGTCGACGCACGCGGGGACGGTCTTCGTCGAGGCGCTGCGAGCGGCCGGACAGCGGGCCATCAACCTGGACGCGTCGGCGGTGGCCCGCTACCCCGCGGGCTTCCGGGTGGCCGAGCACGTCATCGTGGTCTCAGAGTCCGGCCGGAGCCCCGAACCGATCGCGGCGGTGGCACGGCTCGGCGTACGACCGATCGTGGTGACCAACGAGGCGTCTTCGCCGGTTGCCGCTCTGGGTTCGGTGGTCCCGCTCGGCGGTTTCGTTGACTCGGGGGTGTACACCATCGGGTACACCACCACGCTGGTGGCCCTGGCCGCAGTGGCCCAGGCGTACGGCGTACCTCTCGTGGATCCGGCGTCGCTCGCTGACGTGGCGGCGGACGCGCTCGCCGGCTACGGGGCGACGGCCGAAGTGGTGGCCGAGGCGGTCGACTCCAAAGACTTCCTTGATCTCGTCGGCTCCGGCCCGTCGTACGGCAGCGCCCAGGCCGCAGCCCTGTTGCTGCGCGAGGCGGTGGCGCTGCCGACCGCCGCCCACGAGACGCTCCAGTACCTCCACGGCCCGATGGAGGCCTGTGGTCCGCGCAGCGCCGTCCTCGTCTACGGGGGTGGTCGCGGCGTGACCCTGGCGGCCCAATTGCGCGCCGCCGGGGCGTACGTGGCGGAGTTCCAGGCACCCGTGCCCAACGCGTACGCGGCCGCGGTCGCAGAAACGGTCTTCGCCCAACTGGTTGCGGCCGCCCTCGCCACACGCCGGGGGAGTGTCGTGGGTGAGTTCCGTTTCCCGCAGCCCGACACGAAGCTTCCCCGTACGCTATAATGGGGGGAGCTTGAAAGAGCGTACAACTCCATAGGGGATGACTGGTTTCGACTTGGAACGGTAGTTCTAGGAGAAGCGGGCCGAGGACTCAGGGTTATCTCGTTAACGATCCTTGAAACCAATAAGTGCCGACACTGTTCGCACTGACTTCGCTCTCGCTGCCTGATCAGCGATCGAAGGGTCAGCCTGGGGGTGCCTTCCCTCCAGTACCTGGCCTCATCTAGGAGGCTCCACCGTGGTACTCACGTCCTAGGGGTACGACGGGACATTCATAGGACTGGGCTTGTTCATGACGTGCTTGCCGAGAGCATGAGAGCCAAGTAGAACGTAAAGTGTAGCTGCGCCCGGAGAATGCCTAGGTCTCCTTTCAAGGACGGGGGTTCGATTCCCCCCATCTCCACAACGAGGCAGGTCGAGTGCAGACGCGCGTGCGCGTGTGCCGAGACCAACGAAGCTGTGATAGGGAGCGTAGCGACGGAACACACCTATCTTTGCTTGTCAACTTAGATTTTCATGCATTCGTCAGCGACGTTGCCCTGGCGATGATTTGCGCGAGGTCGGCGGGGCGGCTCCACATGGGCCAGTGGCCGGTGGGGAGGTCGCGGAAGTCGGCATGGGTCAGCCTACCCGTCTCCGCGAACATCGGGTGCCCGGCTGTCGCCAGCGCCTGGATCTGGTCGCTTGGGAGGGAGCAGCACACCAGCGTGGTGGGGATGTCGAGGCGCTCGTCATGGGTGAGTGTGACCGGTTGGCGCAGGACGGGGCCCGGCTC
>JAIRVA010000196.1 GCA_031254155.1 Propionibacteriaceae bacterium | reverse complement strand
ACCTCATTGTCGAACTCGACGATGGTCGCATCATCGCGTTCGAGGTCAAGGCGGCCGAACGCGTGTCGGGTCGCGACTTCACCGGGCTGCGGGCGCTCCGCGACCGCCTCGGTTCCCGCTTCGTGGCAGGCGTCGTGCTGGCGCTGGGGTCGCGCTCATACTCGTACGAGGACCGTCTCCACGTCCTGCCCATTGATCGGCTGTGGCGACCGGTCTAGGACTTCCCTCTGTGGCGCCTAGTCTGCCCGCTGGTCTGTTGCGGGGGTGATGCTTGCCAATCGGTCGCGGACATAGGCGAGATCCCGTTGCCATTGGACATTCGTGGGGTCGGCCTGGGTGAGGCGTTCGGTGATGTCGAGGCCTGCTTGGTAGTGGGTGGTGGCGGTGGTGAGGTCCCTGGCGGCGCGGGTGGTGTCGCCGAGCCGGTTGTGGCTGACGGAGAGGTCGCGGCTGGCTTCCTCGGTTGGGGCCTGGTCGTACAGACTTTGCGCCGTGGACAGCGCCAGGGCCGCGGCGTCGCGGGTGACGCTCGTGAGACAGCCAAAACGGGTCGCCGCGTCGAAGATGGTGACCGCGAGTTCCAGGCGGAACGGGTCGGGGCGCAGGGTGGCCGCTTGGTTGGCCGCGCGGGAGAACGCCTCGGCGAGCCCGTCGGGGGTACCCCGGACGGCGGCAACGTAGCCCGAGGCGAGCGCGATGAGTGCCCCCGGCAGGCCCCGGTCCGCACCATCGGCCGACTCGGCCTCGCCGAGCCAACGGTCGGCTTCATCTGGGTCGTCGGGCAGGGCCCGGTACACTCGGTTGAGGGTCGCGATGAGATCGATGATCGCGGGGCTGCGGAGACTGCGCGGGAGTGTGAGCGACGGGGGCGACCACGCGTGGCGCCGCCAGCCGTCCACCGCGGACTGCGTGTCGGCCGACGGCTGGGGGCCAGGCTTATCAAGGGAGGACGCCTCAGTCCCCGCCGTGTCGGCCTCGACGTACAGGGTGAAGGAGCGCACGGACCAGAGATCGGCGGCCTCCCTCAGTGCGAGGCCGCTCAGCCGGCCGTCGCCGACGATCACCACACACCCGGCACCCGGTCGCGCCAGGGTGGTCCGGATGTGGTTGAGGATGTGGAGGCAGCGGACGACGGTGTCGTCAGTCGCGGTGCGCAGGGACAGCCAGGCAACGCCGTCAAACGGGATGTGGTCGAGTACCCACTGGGGGAGTGCGGCCGGATCGGAGTCCGCCAGCTTCTCGCCTAACCGGTCCGCCAGGAAGGCGGTCCGGTCTCGGAGCAGGGCCTCGTCCCGCGCGGTGAAGCAGACAATGAACACCACCGAACCCAATCCAGTGGTCGTTTCCAGATGCCAGCTCAGCCGCCGCCAGGCGGCCTCAAGGACGGGTCGGGGGGTTGTGGCCACCGCGCGCCTAGTCGGTGGGGTGGTCGCGGACGGCGGCGACGGTCTCGCGGAGCAGCGGGTGGACCCCGAGCCAGAAGCCCTCGGGGCCGTCAGGGTACTGGAGGATGGCTCCGATTGCTTCCAAGAACTCAAAGTCTGCTTGCTCAGCTTGGCGAGGTCTGAAGTGGGTATTGTCGGCAATGTCGGCTAGCAACTCGACCTGTTCGCGGTTAACACCATTGGGTCCGCCCAGAAGGGCGCGGCGGCGCTCGGCTAACGCCTGATTGATGGCTCGGTCGCTCGCAGGCAGGTCGGACGCATTCGCGATCACGTTCTCCAGGATGCCGAAGAGATCCCGGAAGAGTCCGCCCGAGGCCCGGAGCACCCTCGTCAGACGCTGCTCATCGCCGAAGAGGCGCTGGGCATCGTGCGCGGGAGCGCGTTTGGCGATAATACGCTGGAGTTGCTTGAGACCGGGTTCGTAATCGTTTCCAACTTCGGTGACCACCTTGATGTTGAGGATGGGCATCGCAGTCGCCCACTGGCAATGGACATAGCTGGGTGCGCAGTAGATGGTCTGGAGGCCGGGCAGTGTCAACTCGTCGCCGTACTCAGAGAAGAGCTGTTCGACGGCTGACCGCACTCGTTGGTAACTGTTCGGCGAGTTGGGGTCCTCGTTCCCCCGGATGTGATCGGCTGAGTCAACGACGAACACCGGTGGTTGACCGTCCGGCCCGGCGAGGTCCTGTGACAGGTCGCCCACCAGCCCGTGCATCTCCTGCCGGAACTGGGCGCGGTTTCTTTCCATGGCGTTCTGGAGGGCCGAGCGGAAACCGGGCTGGTCCCGGAGTTGGTCTCGAAGTGAAATGTGAGCCGTGACGCTCGCCTGGACAGGGGGGAAGCCGATGCCAGCTGAGACATCGAAGCCATCGACACCGATCCGGTCAAAGATACTTTTGAGGCGGTCAAGCAACGGCCGCGAAGGTAATCTGGGTGTCCTACTCCGCGTATCTCCGCTTGTCAAGGCCTGAATCAAGCCGGCGACAACAGCGGTTAAGAAGGCCCCTGCGTCGGGCGCATCGGTGGGTCGCAGGAAGTCGGTGACATCGGCGTACAAGACCCGTCGGCCGGTCGTCTCCAGGTTTTGCCCCAACCTGAGGAACTCCGATGTTTTGCCCGAACCGCGAGGCCCGGTGACCAGGGTGACGGTGTCACCGAAACCCAACTGGATTCGGTCGAGTAAGCGTCGGTGAAGCTCGACGCCCCGGATGGAGTCGTCAGTGATCGCGACGTAGTACTTCTGCTCCTGGGTGGCGATAGCTTGCCGCCCACTCACCGCACGGGCAAACTCGCGGCGGTACTCGAGGTCAGTTGTGGACATGCGGTCTCGTTTCCTCGTTGACGGCTGGAGATACTGGGGCCATTGTAACGCGATTCCCGTTAGCCGACGTTCGTCGTACCGCTTCTGTCACTCGGGTCGTGTCAGATCGGCGTGCAGGGTCTTGCCCGTACCCACCCGGGAGTGGCGGTAGGAGTACGCGAAGTAGATGACGAAGCCCACCGCCATCCAGACGAGGAAGCGGAGCCAGGTGTTGACGCTCAGGTTGAGCATGAGGTAGAAGCAGATGAGCGCGGAGAGGATCGGCAGGACGGGCATGAAGGGTACCTTGAACGCCCTGGGCAGGTCGGGACGCCGCTTCCGCAGTACGATGACGGCGACGGACACCAGGATGAAGGCCGCCAGCGTACCGATGTTGACCATCTCCTCCAAGACCCCCACCGGGGTCAGCCCGCCGACCAGGGCACAGACAATGGTGATGATGATGCCGAGTACCCAGGGCGTCCGGAAACGGGGGTGGACCCGGGCCAGCCCCATGGGCACGAGGTTGTCGCGGCTCATGGCGAAGACGACGCGGGTCGCGCCGATGAGCAGGGTGAGGACGACGGTGGTCAGCCCGGCCACCGCCCCCGCCGCGATGATGGTCGCCATCCAGCCCTCGCCGACCTGGGCGAACGCCGTGGCGAGGGCCGCCGTCGGGGTGATCTGGTCGAAGGGGACCATGCCGGTGACCACGAGCGACACCGCGGCGTAGAGCACCGTACAAATCACCAGCGAGGCGATGATGCCGATCGGTAGGTCCCGGCGCGGGTTCTTCGCCTCCTCGGCGGTGGTCGCGACGATGTCGAAGCCGATGTACGCGAAGAAGACGAGGGCGGCGCCGGCGAAGATGCCCCCGAAGCCGTAGGCGACCGGTTCAGCGCTGGTGACAAGCTGCAACAGCGGTCCGGTCCATACTGTGCCCCCACTGGCGGTATCGGCGGGCGGCGCGGCGACCGGCGGTACGAAGGGGGACCAGTTCGCCGGGCGGACGAACTTCAGCCCGGCGACGATGACGAACAAGACGATGAAGAGCTTGAGCGCGACGAGCACCAGGTTGACCCGCAACGACTCCTTCGTACCGATGATCATGAGCGCCCCGAGTACGAGGATGAGCAGGATTGTCGGTACATCGACCACGCCGCCCGAGCTGAGCGCCGCGGGCAGAACGTGGCTGCCCGCCGGTTGCCCGGTCGCCGAGTCGAGGAACACACCCACGTACGCCGACCAGCCCTGCGCCACGACGGAGGCCGCGAGGAACATCTCCAGGATCAGGTCCCAGCCGATGATCCAGGCGAAGATCTCGCCGAGGGCGGCGTACGCGAAGGTGTAGGCGGAACCCGACACGGGCACGGTGGCCGCGAACTCGGCGTAGCACATCGCCGCGAGCGCGCAGCAGACCGCCGCGACGACAAAACTCAACACGACCGCCGGCCCGGCGACGTTGTGGGCGACCCGTCCCGTCAGGGTGAAGATGCCCGCGCCGATGATGACCCCGATGCCGAACACCGTGAGGTCGAGCGCGGAGAGGGTTTTCTTGAGCCGGTACTCCGGTACCTCCGCGTCGGCCAGCGACTGTTCGATAGATTTCGTACGCAACACGTTGAGCGGCATGAGCAGTCCTTAGGGGGGTCGGATGTGGGGGCGACATGGACAGGGGCCGGGCGCGTCAGGGGTCCCGGTAGACTCGGCCGGAGCGGCTGACCTCATCGACAAAGGAGCGATCGGTGACCGTATCTGCCCCGGCGTGGTTCACCCGCCCGGGGACGACGCTCGTGAGGCGTGGGGGACCGCCTTCTGGGCGCAGACCGACGGCGACTGGGCGGAAGTCCTGCCGCCGCGGGCCATGGCGAGCTTCCGTAATCCGACGCATGCTCTAGACTATACCCGCTTCTCAGGCGAGGAATTACGAGATCAACTGACGCCCGAGCGGGCGGTTTTGACCCGGCTCACCACCGACGTACCCGTGACCCACAACCTCATGGTGTCCGGCGACGCTCTGGCCGCCGACTCGGCCCGCGGGCTGGCCGGCAGGGCCCCTGGCTGCTCATGGAGCACTCGACCTCGGCGGTCAACTGGCAGCCGGTCAACCGGGCGAAGACGCCAGGCGAGCTCATGCGGAACTCGCTCACCCACGCGGCAGTCCGAGGCCGCCGCGGGATTAGCCCTCGGGCCGGGCGACGAGGGTCAGCAACGTCGCCTCCGGCGGGCAGGCGAAGCGGTAGGGGGCGTACGGCGAGGTCCCGAGCCCGGCGGAGACGTGGACGAAGGTCGTGAGCGGGCCCGTGCGGTGCTGGCTCAGTCCTTTGGCTTGTCGAA
The DNA here is from genome assembly GCA_031254155.1 of Propionibacteriaceae bacterium. GTDB lineage: Bacteria > Actinomycetota > Actinomycetes > Propionibacteriales > Propionibacteriaceae > WQYJ01. The sequence continues at coordinate 1,564 of JAIRVA010000196.1, read as the reverse complement.
GGGGGATATCGCAGTTCGTGGTGAGGGCGCGGCCGCCGGGCAGGCACACCTGCCCGCCGTGGGTGTGCCCGGCGAGGATCAGGCCGGCGCCGTCGGTGGTCATGGCGTCGAGGATGCGGCGGTACGGGGCGTGAGCCACGCCAATGAGAAGGTCAACGTCGCTTTGGACGGGACCCGCGACGGCGGCGTAGTCGTCCAGGTCGATGTGCGCGTCGCCGCAGCCGCGGACCTCGACCCGCGACCCCCGCAGCTCGAACACGCGCCGCTCCTGCTCGATGTTGGTCCACCCCAGACCCTCTAGGACCAGGACGATCGCGGCGGTCGGCAGTGTGGTCTTCGGCACGGTGTGCTGCCTGGGTGTGAAGTAGCCGAGCGGGTTGATGGGCCGCGGCCCGTGGAAATCGTTCGAACCCAAGACGAACACCCCGGGCGGGCCGGCGAGCGGGCGGAGTGCCCGGGCCAGGGTCGCCAGGGCTTCCGCCGAACTGAGGTTGTCGCCGGTGTTGACGATGAAATCGGGTTGGAGTTCGCTGAGGGCCCGGATCCAAGCCACCTTCCGCGACTGGGCGGCAGTCAGGTGGAAGTCGGACAAGTGGAGGACGCGGATGGGCTCGTGGCCGGCGGGCAGGACAGGCACGCGGACGTGGCGCAGCCGGAAGGCGTTCCGCTCGATGAGGGCACCGTACGCGAACAAGCCACCGCCCAGCGCGCCCAGCGTACCGGCGATCCAAGCGGTCTGATGTCGCATCAGTCACCCCTAGTTGTGGATGTTCACGGCATTGCCCACCGATAGCCACTTGTACAGCGCTTCGGCGTCCGCCGTACTCAGGAAGAGACTGCCGTCCGTCACCGGCGTACCGAAGTCCGTTCGCCAGGAGGCCGCGAGGAACGCGGCGTGGTTGTCGAACCAGATCACCCAGCGTACCCCGGGGAAGGTGTGGCAGTCACCGGCGTCGCAGGTTGCGACGTCCCGGCTGGCCGGCATGGAGGTCACGGCGAACACGCCGGTCGGCGTGGGCGTGGCGGTCGCGCCCGAACTCAGGACGAAAGTCTGCCCGGGCGTCGCGCCGTTCATGAGCGTCACGGTTTGGCCGGTGAGGTTGACGTCGGCCCACCGCGCGTGTTCGGAACCGGCTGGCGGGGCAGCGTACTCCTGGACGGTTTGGGTGGTATCGAACGGGGCGTCGGTGAAGGTCAGCGCGAGCTTGGTGGGTTTGCCGTTTTTCAAGGCCGTGGTAAGTGCCGTACTGAGCGCGTCGGTCTTGGTGAGGGTACGGCCGTTGGTACCGCTCGAGACTGTTCGCAGCACGGTACCCGCCGGGTCGACGATGGTCGCATTGGGTACGGGCGGGGTGTTGACGGCGGTGGCAAGGGTGTCGTTGACGAAGGCCGTGGCACGATCCTTGTTGAAGGCGACCGTGAGTTGGCTGTCCTGGGCTGAGATGTCGGTGAGCCCGGCGATGGTGGCCGGGGTGAGGGTGTACAGAACCGTATCGCCCTGGGTGAAGGTATAAGCCGGTGTCAGACGCGTGTTGATCCACTGTTGGGCGGTCCGGGCGGCGTT
>JAIRVA010000193.1 GCA_031254155.1 Propionibacteriaceae bacterium | reverse complement strand
ACCGATCAACTCACTATCGGCGAACTTCACCCCCGGCGAGACCGTCCGGTCGTCGAGGACGACGTCGATCCCCGCCACCTCCAGGTCGGCCGCGAGCGCCGACGCCGCCGCCAGCAGTTCCGCATCCTTGCCCGCCACGAGGATGACAACGTCAAACGGTGCCAGGTTGCGCGGCCAGGCCAGGCCCTTCTCGTCGCACGTCGCCTCGGCGATCATAGCGACCGCGCGGGTCACCCCGATCCCGTACGAACCCATCGTGACCGTCACGAGCTTGCCGTTCTGGTCCAGCACCTTGAGCCCGAGCGCCTCGGCGTACTTCCGGCCCAGTTGGAAGATGTGGCCCATCTCGACCCCGCGCGCGAGCGTCAGCGGGCCGGAGCCGTCCGGCGCCGGATCGCCCGCGCGAACCTCGGCCACATCCAGGACCCCGTCCGAGCCGAAATCCCGGCCCATGACGAGGTGGGTCACGTGGGTGTCCGGCACATTGGCGCCCGTCACCCAGGCCGTACCCTCGACCACTCGCGGATCGGTCAGGTACGTGATGCCAGACAAACTAGTCTTCCCCAATACCGCCTGCCCCGCCGCGTCGACCGGGCCGATGTAGCCCTTGACCAGCGCCGGATAGCGGGCGAAATCCTCGTCGGTGAACGGTACCGCTAGATCGGGGCTGAGCGCCGCCTCCAGCCGCTTCTCATCCACCTCCCGGTCGCCCGGCAGGCCGACGATGACCGGTGCCCGCTGACCCCCAGGAGTCACCCTCATGAAGACGACGTTCTTCAGCGTGTCTGCCGCTGCCCAGGGCCGGTCGGCGCGCGGCAGGAGAGTGTTCGCGGCCTCGACCAGCGTGTCGATCGTCCCCGCACCCGGGGTCAGGATGGGTTGCGGCGCCGGTACCTGGTCGTACGGCCGCGCTTCGCCCAGCGCGATCGTCACGGCCTCGACGTTGGCGGCGTACCCACCCGGCGAGCGGACGAACGTGTCCTCGCCGAACTCGGAGAGCGCCAGGAACTCCTCCGACCGCGACCCGCCCATCGCCCCCGACATGGCCTTGACGATGACATAGTCCAGCCCGAAGCGGTCCATGATCCGCTGGTAGGCGATCCGGTGCCGGTCGTACGCGGCCTGCAGCCCGGCGTCGTCGACATCGAAGCTGTAGGAGTCCTTCATGATGAACTCGCGGCCGCGGAGGATGCCGGCGCGGGGGCGGGCCTCGTCACGGTACTTCGTCTGGATCTGGTAAAGCAGGAGCGGCAGGTCCTTGTACGACGAGTAGAGGTCCTTGACGAGCAGGGTGAACATCTCCTCGTGGGTCGGCCCGAGCAGCATGTCCACGCCCTTGCGGTCCTTCAGCCGGAACAGGTTCGGCCCGTACTCCGTCCAGCGGTTCGTCGCCTCGTACGGCTCGCGGGGCAGCAGCGCCGGGAAGTGGACCTCCTGGCCGCCGATCGCCTCGATCTCCTCACGGATGATGGCCTCGACTTTGGCGAGCACCTTCAGCCCGAGCGGCAGCCAGGTGTAGATGCCGGGTGCGGCGCGGCGGATGTACCCGGCCCGGACCAGCCACTTGTGGCTTGGTACCTCGGCGTCCGCCGGATCCTCCCGCAGCGTCCGGACGAACAACTCCGACATCCTCGCGTACGACACGACATTCCTTTCCCGAAAGATTACCGGGCCATTCTACCGTCCAGCCTGCCGCGCACTGAACCCGGTTGTCACCGGGGGATTCCGGCCGACGGTTCCTCTCTGCCGTACAAAGTAGTACGGAAAATTCGTACGACACACCTCACAAACCGACCCCAAAAAAGGCTTTCCTTGACATAGCCGCCAACAAAGGAGCCCCGATGGCCACTCGTACCGCTGTCCTGCCCCGAGCCATCCGGCCGTCCGCCGGTGCGCCCGACTGGGTGCTCGCCGCGCCGTTCCGCGCCCACGTCACGTACCTCATGTCCAACGCCCACGTCCCCTGGCCAGTCATCGCACACCAGGCCAGCATCCCCCTCGCCACACTCCGGACGCTGCTGTTCGGCCGCGGCGGGCGGAGCCGCGCCAAAATCACCCGCGACGCGGCGACCCGGCTCATCGGGGTCGGCCTCGACGATCTCCGGTGGATGCTGGGCGCCCAGGTCAGCGCCGGGCCGGCCGGGGCGCGCATCCGTCTGTTGCGCGGCCACCACGCCCCGTGGGCAAACCTCGCCCGCTACCTCGGCATCAGCGTGGCGACGTGCCAGGGGTACGCCCGCGGGGAGTACACCTCCTGTTCGGTCATGTTCGACATCCTCACCCAGACCGCCTGTGAAGCGATGGACATCATCCCCTGGGACGAGTGGGGCCTGGAACCACCCCTCTGACCACCGGGGGCCCCCAGCGACGGGTCTCAGTACAGGATCGTCGCGCACTCGCTGACCGTCGTGAAACCGACGGCCGTGTAGCAGCGGACGGCGGCCAGATTGTACGAGTTGACGTAGAGGGTGACGGTCGGGTACGTGCGGCGGCAGCCCGTCACGACGCCGGCCATGAGCGACTCCGACAGGCCCAGTCCGCGCAGTTCCGGGGCCAGCCACACCCCGCCGACCTGGCAGAGGCGGCCCGCGGCGGCAACGACATCCGCCTTGAACACCACCCGCCCCCGGTCGACGACACCGTACGCCTGGCCCTTCATCATGAGGCCCGCCACGTGGTCGCGGTAGGCGCCCTGCGGGTCGAGCGGCGCCACTCCGACCTCCTCGGTGTACATCGCGACGGCCGCCTCAAGGTACGAGTCCAGGTGGCGGGTCCCGACCGGGGCGACGCCCGTCTCCGCGCCCACGCGGACCCGGTCGGAGATCGCCATCACCTGCTGGTGGTCCCGGACATCGCGGGGCGACGCCCACTGCGTGAAACTCTGGTCACACAGCCGCTGCCAGAGGCCCATGGCCTCGTCGCGTACCCCCACGATCGAGGTACAACGGCGGTGCTCCAGCCGGCCGGCGAAGGCGTCCAACGCGGCCGGCGTGGCGCCCACCGGGTGCAGGCTGTACCCATCGGAGAGCAGCGACACGAGCCGCCCGGCCTCCCAGTAGCCGATCAGGTCATTCCCAAGAGTGACCCGCTCCACCCCGCCCCGCGCCACCCGCGACGCGACCAAGACGTTGTCAATCGGGCGTAGCGCCAGCACACGCCGGACCTCGGACTGGTCGCGACGTGTCAGTACGCGAATGCTGCCCATGCGGCTCCTCTCCGGCGAGGCAACCTTGCCCACTGCCGCCAGCCGCAATCAGTCTACCCGGTTGCGTCCGCCGCCTCCGCCGCCAGCCGGTGGGCGTGTCCGAGGAGCGCGGGGACGATCTCGGCCTCGGTGACCGTCTCGATGACCTCGCCGTGCACGAAGATCTGGCCCTTGCCGTTGCCCGACGCGACGCCGAGGTCCGCCTCGCGCGCCTCCCCCGGTCCGTTGACGACACAGCCCATGACGGCGACGCGCAAGGGGTGGGCGAGGTCCGTCAGTCCCTCGGTCACCTGGTTGGCGAGCGTGTCCACATCCACCTGACAGCGCCCACAGGTCGGGCAGGAGATGATCTCGAG
>JAIRVA010000138.1 GCA_031254155.1 Propionibacteriaceae bacterium | reverse complement strand
GAAGACTTCCTCACCCATCTCGACGTACTTGATCGGTGACCACAGCCGGTGCGGCCGCCCTGACGGACTCCTCAATGTCTTCGTCTTCGCTGATGGCGTCGACGAGATCGTTGCACACCGTCTCTCCGCGCGGTGGGAGCGGTACGAAACCATAGAAAGACTCCGGAGCCGTCGCGGGCAAACCGTGGGCCAGCAGTTCGTCAATGTCGGCGAAGGCGTTCTCCAAGCGCTCGACGTGGTAGAGGTCGTAGAGACTAATCACGAACTCCGTCAGGCCCTTGGCGTCCAGTTGGGCCAGCATTTCGCCGCCGCTCACGCCCTTCGACGCGCCGTACCGCTCCAGCAAGTAAATGAAAAAGCGCAGTTCCTCAGTCATCGCCGCCTCCCAGGTAGACCGAGTTGCGTGGGTCGCCCGTCGCCCGCTCGGTTTCCCACAGATCCACCACCGCGAGTGGCGCGAAGTGCCACACCTTCAGTTCATCGTCGGCGACAAGGCGGTACGTCTCCGAACCAAGGTACGCCCGCAGCGCCTCAAGCTCAGCAAACCCATACCGACGCATGAGTTCCGAAACGACGCTCTGGTCAAGAAAGTCGAGTACGCGGGCCGGGGCAACCGTCATTCCACCACCTCCACGTCACGCAAATACGCCAACGCCCGCACCGTGGCAAACACATATTGGTCGACCAGTCGGTGTGGCAACAGTCGCTGTATCGCTTCCTCTCTAGTCAACGCGCCACCTCCTCAGACCGGGCCGGCTTTGTTCAGCTTATCGCTCGGTACCACCCCCTGCGACCCGTTACACCTCACAGACCCACGTACGCCCCGCCGTTGACGTGGATGACCTGCCCGGTGATGTGCCGGGCACCGGGACCGCACAACCACAGCACCGTTGCCGAAACATCCTGGGCGGTCCCAGCCCGGCCCGTCATGGTCTGCGCCACCAATGCCTCATGCCGCCCCGCGGCCACGCCACCCGGAAAGAACTCAGTCCCGGCCACGTACCCCGGCGCGATGACGTTGACCGTACCATCGGACCTCCTCTTCATCGTCAGCTTCCTCGTCGCGCGGAAGACACGCGTCCCACGACAAGGTGCTATGCATCATACAGCACACGACTCCCGGCCACTCTGATCAGCCGTGACCGAGAAGGAAGTCCGGGAGGTACATCTGTCGTACTCCCTGGTCGTTGCCGCCCGCCAAGGTGTCGAGGGTGAGGACACAACCGAAGGGAGTCCACCAACCTGTAGCCACCCGCGTCACGCACCTCTTTTTGGCGATCATGGCGTCCACTTTGTGGAAGCACGTGAAAACTGGCCAGTACGATCGCCAAAAGCTCACGCCCGCCGGTACCATCGCGTCCGCCCGTCGAGGGACTCGCCGGTGACCAGGTGGGCGTCGACAAGCTTCGTGATCGCGTACCGGATCTGGGCCGGCGTCTTCCCCGACCGCCCCGCCAGCTGGGCGATTGTGACTGGCTGGCCGCGGAAGGCGTCGAGCACCTCCTGCGTGGCCAGCGTCAGACCCGGGACCACCCCGGCGGGACCGGGCCGCAGGGTCACCGTGAAACGAACGCCCCGGTCGTCGAACTCCAGCGGTGGTGCACCCGCCTCCGCGAGGGCTTGCTGCGCCGCCGGGATCCCGCTGCCGATTCGCTCGACGACTCGCTGTCCCCGATGTTCGACAAACTGCAGAACCTCCGTCAGCCGGGCGTTGCGCAGACTAGACGGCGCCCGACCCAGACCGTCGACCGAGATCCCGTACAACCCACCTGGGCTGACGATGTGCATCCGCTCGCCTTGTTCCAACCGGAGGACCACCGGTTGGTTGACCGCTGCGGGACTCAAGTCCCGGTGGATCAGCGCGTTGGCGACCAGTTCGCGGACCGCGATGGGCGAATAAGCCGGGCGGTCAGCCACGTGACCGGCGACATCGGACATGATCGCCGTCGGTGTCACCCGGCGGATCCAGTCACCACAATCATCCACGATGGCGGGAATCGGGCCCGTGAGGTAGACGGAGTCGAGGGCCCGTACGCTCCCGTGGCCGACCAGACTCGCCTGCAGGGCGAGGCTGGGGAAAAACTGCTGGGGATAGAGACCCAGCGCGAGCAGGCCGGCGAGAGTCGGACCCTCACCGGACGCCGACAAGACACCGGTACGAACGAGGATCTCCCGGTCTGACATCGGGGCGAACCGGCCGGAGCTTGCCCGCCGTTTGACGACATAAGCGTCCACGGCCGCGGCATCGAGGTCAGCGTAACTCGCGAGCGGTACCACCTGATCGTCGTACCTTGGTTGGCCCCGCTGAGCGGCGAGTATCTGTTCTTCTGCCTCTGACAAGCGGTAATCTCCGTCGTACATCCGCATGTACGCTCTGCCCGACTTGATGACGCGCACGGGTTTCGCGTCTCGGCCCGCCTCCGGTACGAAGACGAGAACCACCGCCTGACCGTCGATGGTCGCGGCCTCCGGCGTGACGACTATCGGTGGCTGAAGGGCATTCCGTGCCGTGTTGCAAGCGGCCTGCTGGCACAAAGCCGGGTCGTACACACCGACCGGCTGGAATCCCTGTTGCTCATCCACACCGAGAATGATCGTGCCCCCGCCCGGCGTGTTCGCGAACGCCGACATCGTCTGAGCCAGGTTATCTGGGTACCCCCCGTGAGCGGACTTGACCTCAATCTCCCTCGAGTCGTTGCCAGACCGGCGCAACGACTCCAACGTACTCGCAAGATCCATGTCGAAACCCTACCATAACGTTGCAAAACGTTCATAATCTTCTGTGAAATAGTCATAATTTATCTGAGACGTTACTAAAACACGAAGAAAACCTAGCGCGACACGAGTCCGGAAGGTTTCAGCCGGTCAGCCAGCGCCGGGCCGGTGGGCCCGTTCCACCTGTGCCCCGGCCGCCTTGATGGTCTGGAGGTAGTCCCGTTCAACGGGGGACGGTTCGTCGGCGAGACGGCGGACAAA
>JAIRVA010000056.1 GCA_031254155.1 Propionibacteriaceae bacterium | reverse complement strand
TTCTTCGAGCAGTGGGGATCGGCCGGGATCGCCGTCCTGGAACGGACGATAACGGCCATCCGGGCCGCCGGCGGCCTCACCCTCCTCGACGTCAAGCGCGGTGACATCGGCTCGACCATGACGGCCTACGCGGCCGCGTACCTCGGCGACGGCCCGCTCGGCGTCGACGCCATCACGGTGAGCCCGTACTTGGGGTTCGACGCGCTGGGGGCGGCGTACGACCTGGCCGAAGCGGGGGACCGCGGGGTGTACGTGCTGGCGCGGACGTCGAACCCGGAGGGCGGTGACCTCCAACTGGGCCGGACGGCGGCGGGGGCGGTCGTGGCCCAGAGCATCGTCGACCAGGCCGCGGCCCGCAACCGGGCGAGCGGCCTGGGTGCGGTGGGCCTGGTGGTGGGCGGGACGCACGAGTCGCTGGGGATCGACCTGGGCGCGTACACCGGCTCGATCCTGGTGCCGGGCGTGGGCGCCCAGGGCGGCACGATCTCGGGTGTCGGGGCAGCCTTCGCCGGTACCCGCGCCCTGATCCTGCCCTCGGCCAGCCGGGAGGTCCTGCTGGCCGGGCCCACACCCGCCGGGCTGCGGGCCGCGGTGACGAGGATCACGTCGGGCTAGAGGGTCTGCTGTAGAAATCCGTCTAGATGTATAGTAAATCTTCGTCCAAATGTATAGTAGAACATCGTCCAGATGTATAGTAGAGGCATGACATACACTAGACGGGTTGTGGATGACGAGCTGGATGTCCTCATGCCTCACCTAGCCGCGATCGCGCTTGAGGGTGCGAAGGGGGTCGGCAAGACGGCAACGGCCACACAGCGATCCCGTACTGTCGTCGACCTGACGGACGCCCAGCAGCGCTTTGTCACCGAGGCTGATCCGGGGCTCCTCGTCAACGCGGCACCCCCAGTTTTTGTGGACGAGTGGCAGTTGGTACCGGCGACGTGGGACAGAATCCGCCGCGCGGTCGACGACGACCCCTCGGGCGGACGTTTCCTGCTCGCGGGATCAGCCTCGCCGACCCGTGGCCAACGTGTCCATTCCGGCGCGGGGCGAATCGTCCGGCTCACGATGCGACCATTGTCGTTTCCTGAGCGGCGCCTGACCCCGCCGACCGTCAGTCTGGCGGGGCTGCTGTCCGGGACGGGTCAAACCATCGGCGGGCATTCGGACCTGCGCCTCGCGGAGTACACCGCTGAGATTCTGGCTTCCGGGTTTCCAGGTTTGCGCGGTCTCCCGGCCCGCGCCCAGCGGGCCCAACTCGACAGCTACCTAGCCCGGGTGGTCGACCACGACCTTGAGGAGAACGGCCTGACTGTCCGTCGGCCAGCGGCGCTGACGGCCTGGCTGACGGCGTACGCCGCGGCGACCAGTACCACGGCTGACTACACCGCCATCCTTGACGCAGCTACACCGGGCGACGGCGACAAGCCCGCTCGGGCAACCGTCGCCAGTTACCGCGAGGCCCTTGAGCGCCAGTTTCTCCTGGAGCCCGTGCCGGCGTGGGTGCCGTCCCTCTCACCGTTGCGCCGACTGGTTGGCGCCCCCAAACATCACCTAGTCGATCCGGGGTTGGCGGCCCGGCTATTGGGTGTCGATGCCCAGGCTCTGCTGCGGGGCGGGGGTGACCGGATTCGCCCGTCCGATGGTCCACTGTTGGGCGCGCTTTTCGAATCACTGGTCGTCCAGACGGTCCGGGTGCTCGCCCAGGCGGCCGAGGCGCGCGTGTGGCACTTGAGGACCAAGGCGGGCGAGCACGAGGTGGACCTTATCGTCGAAGACGGTGCCAGACGGGTCGTGGCTGCGGAAGTCAAACTCAACCCGGTGATCGGCGATACGGAAGTCGGACACCTACTCTGGCTGCGGCAACAAATTCCCGACCGAATCGCTGATCTGGTTGTCATCACCACGGGGCAGACGGCGTACCGGCGCCCGGACGGTGTCGCTGTCGTACCGTTGGCGCTTCTCGGGCCGTGAAAACTGGCCCACCATTCCAGGTCATGTTTCCTGCCTTTACGGCAACTGTGTATGGTAGTACACTACTTCCATGATGCTGCCACATATACCCGGGGGGGGGGACAGGTATTTCTGCCATAAACCTTCGCGGCGTTCGTAAACAGTTCGGGGCGGTCCAGGCCGTCGCCGGACTCGATCTGACTATTCAGCCCGGCGAGGTGGTGGCCTTCCTGGGTCCCAACGGCGCCGGCAAGACGACCACGCTCGACATGGTCATGGGGCTCACGGAACCGAGCGCGGGTACGGTCACGATCAACGGTACGACGCCCAGGCGCGCGGTCGACGCCGGCCAGATCGCAGCGGTCACCCAGACCGGCGGGCTCCTGAACGATGTCACCGTCATCGACCACGTCCGGTTGTTCGCCCACCTGTTCGGGTACGGCCCGGACCGCGTCCGCGAGGTGATGGCCCAAACCGGCATCGCCGGGATCGCGAAGCGCAAGACCCAGGCCTGTTCGGGCGGGGAGAAACAGCGGCTCAAGTTCGCACTGGCCCTCGTCCCCGACCCCGAGTTGCTCATCCTCGACGAGCCGACGACTGGGATGGATGTCGGCGCCCGCCGCGACTTCTGGGCGGACATCCACCGGCAGGCGACCGGCGGGCGGACCGTCCTGTTCGCCACTCACTACCTGGAGGAGGCCGACGAGTACGCCGACCGCGTGGTGGTGATCGTCCGGGGCAAGATCGTTGCGGACGGGACGACGGCGGCGGTCCGGGGCCTGGTCAGCGGCCGTACCGTCACCGCCCAGTTCGACTCGCCGGAGGCCGCCCAGGCCGCCGTCACGACGCTCGGCGACCTCGCCGCGCAGGCCCAGGTCCAGGGGCCGCAGGCGGTCATTCACACCGCCGCGTCGGACGCGGTCGTGCGGTCGCTATTGGCCGGTACGGGGGCCCACGACATCCTAGTCGCCTCGGTCGGCCTGGAAGACGCCTTCCTCGAACTCACCGAAAGGAGCGGGTCATGAGCGACCTCACCCGTCCCGCGCCCCGTCACGGCCTCAGCCTCACCTACCTCGGGCTTGAGCTGAAACGCGCCGGCACCCGGATCATCACGCTGTTCTTCTGTGCCGCCATGCCCATCGGGTTCTACCTCCTCTTCGGCTCGATGCAGGGCTGGGACGAGACGGCTGGGCGGGGCAACGTCAACGCCGTCATGCTGATCTTCATGGCCTTCTACGGCGCCGCGATGACCGCTTCCACGGAGGCGCTCACCATCGCGTACGAACGCCCGCAGGGCTGGAACCGGGCGCTGCGGCTCACCCCCCTGCGGCCCTGGGCGTACATCGGGATGAAGACCCTGGCCGCGCTGATTGCCGCTTTGGCCAGTGTCGTGTTGCTGCTCGTCGCGGCGCTCCTTTGGGGCCGCGCCCAGATGCCGGTGTGGATGTGGCTCGCGGGTATCGGCATCGCCATGCTCGGCGCGGTCACCTTCGGCGCCATCGGCCAGACCATCACCTTGCTGCTCAAGCCGGATGTCTCCACCGGGCTCATCATCCCTATCATCCTGGTATCGTGCTTCCTGTCCGGCGTCGTCGCGATCCCGCTCAGCGGCTCGGTGTTCGAGGTGGTGCAGAAGGTCGTACCGCTGGGCGGTCTGGTCAACCTCACCCTGTCCCTCTTCGGCCCCGAGGCGACCCTCAGCGACGCCGGCGGCCTGGCCCCGGGCGACTGGCGGATCTGGGCCAACATCATCGGCTGGATCATCCTGGGCGTCGTCGGGTCGGCCTGGGCCTGGTCGCGGGACACCAAGCGGCAGTGAACCGGGGCGGCCTGGCGAGGTTTACCGG